>JAQVFW010000005.1 GCA_028697015.1 Candidatus Paceibacterota bacterium | reverse complement strand
AACTTACCTATTAATTGAGTTTCATTGGTAATAGGTATAACTGAATATTTTGGATTCTCGGGTTTTAGAAATTTATACGGAGGTTTATCTTGAGAAATGTATCGCTTGACAGTAGTCCCGTCAGACGTTTGAGCTAAAACTATGTCACCGGATATAAATTTGGTATCCCTCTTAATCAAAATTAAATCTCCGTCATTTATACCGGCGTTAATCATTGAATCACCCATAACCCTAACAACCATTACATTGTCAGCAATAGTTTCGACATCTTTTGATAACGGTTGCCACGCACCAACCTCCTCAATTGCTTCAGTAAAACTACCAGCAGAAGTTGTACCAACTATAGGAGCTAGAGGCCTAACATTTATTGCCTCGTATCCCCTACGAAGAATTTTAATTCCACGAGCCGAACCCTCTTCTCTGCGAATAAAATTATTTTCTTCCAACCTGGAAAAAATATCTAAAAGAGCTTGATTGGAAGAAATCTTTAACCTCTCTCTAAACTCACTGAAAGACGGAGGAAAGCCGGCAGTAATCAAACTATCATAGATAATCTTTAAAACCTCTTTTTGTCTTTTTGTTACAACCTTCTTCTTCATATTAAGATATTTTAACTGACCAATTGGTCAGTTGTCAATACTGACTTATCCACAGCTATTCAAAAATAATCGCAGTTATCGTCATTTTAATAGATAGTTATCTATCTACATAAAACAAAAACATCTTTTATAAAAAGATGTTTTTAAAAAGGACTAGATCACTCAATACTTCCCAATATTGCTGCCGGGCTAGGATTCGAACCTAGATGACGAGTGCCAGAAACTCGCATGTTACCATTGCATCACCCGGCAAAGTAATTTTTTAAATCAAGAAAGATATCTTTTTACGGCAACAAAGCTTGAAACCGTTCCCAAAACTATCCCCGCCCCGAATTGGATAAGTATAATCATTCCAATGTTGGATGTAAATATGGCAAGCATGCTTACTCCCGGAGCAAACGCCTCTATCCTAGCGTTAAAAAGAAAAGAAAACAGGAATGTTAAAGTAAAAGCAAGAAAAGCGGAAAGAAACCCAATAATCGCTCCCTGAATAAGAAAAGGGGCTTTTATAAACCAGTTTGACGCTCCAACAAGGCGCATTATTGATATTTCTTCTTTTGAATTGTAAATAGCCGATTTTATCGCTCCAAAGCCAATAAGAAGAGCAATAATTCCTAAAATAACGCTTGTTAAAGATCCGGCTTTTTTAGCGCTTGAAGTAAGAGAAAATATCTTTTCAATCACCGGCCTTCTTTCCTGATAATCAATCTTATTTATTAATCCCGAAAAAGGAGCATTTTCCAAAAAATAGCTGATTTCTTCATACTGGCCCATTTGAAGCGCCTTAATATTAAGGGAAGCAAGGAAAGGATTCATCCCGATTTCAGCCAAAGAACCCATTATGACAGGATTATCCTTATGCCTTTCAATAAACCTTTCAAGAGCCTTTTCGCTTGAAATGTATTCTGTTTCTTTAAGATTTATAGCTTTTTCCGTTTCTTCTTTTATAGTTAAAATTTCCTCTTCCTTTACTCCTTCTTCAAAATAAACGGAAACGCTTATCTTTTCTTCAATGTTTGAAATAAGGACTTGGGAAACAGGATTAAGAAGGAAAAGAAAAGTTATTATTATAATCACTAAAAACATTACAAACATTGTAGCCAAATTCAAACCTAAGTTTCTTATAAAAGAATTGTAGGCGGATTTTGCTGCTCTTTTTAAAAAAGATTTCATTTTTAAATTTTATTTATTTATAACACGAATCTTCCTCTTTCTTCGTCCCTAACCACTCTTCCTTCATTAAGAGTGATAACCCTTTTTTTTAATATATTGATAAGCTCTTTATCGTGAGTAGCTAAAATAACGGTTGTCCCAAGCTCATAAATTTTAACCAAAAGACGGATAATTTCAAGGGTATTGTAAGGATCAAGGTTTCCTGTCGGCTCATCAGCTAAGATAACCTCCGGCTTATGAATAAGGGCCCTTGCTATGGCAAGGCGCTGTTTTTCACCTCCTGAAAGCTCATTTGGAAAATTATGAGAGCATTTTGTAAGCCCGACAAGATTAAAAACCCTGCCAACGTCTTTTGCTATCTCTTCGTCTTTTTTCCCCATAATTTCCATAACATAGGCGACATTCTCATAGGCCGTCTTTGAAGAAAGAAGCTTGTAATCCTGAAAAATGGTTCCTATTCTCCTTCTTAAGGTGAAAAGATTGTTCTTCTTTATTTTACTAACATCCTCATCGTCAAAGAATATCTTTCCGCTTGTCGGGGCCTCTTCTGCGGAAATCATCTTAAGAAGAGTTGTTTTTCCAGCTCCCGACTTTCCAACAACGGAAACAAATTCTTTGCCGTTAATCCTGAAAGAAACGTTATCAAGAGCAACAGTAGGACTTCCTAAAGAACGCGACGGATAAATTTTAGTTAGTGATTCAAAAGATATCATATTAATTTTATTTCTTCAGCAATAAACTTGTCAATTTTTCCATTTAAAACATCCTCAACATTGCTTGTTTCAACTCCTGTCCGCAAATCTTTAACTTGTTTGTAAGGATGAATAACATAGCTTCTTATCTGATTTCCCCATTCTGCCAAAACCTGCTTTCCTTTAAGATTTTCCATCTCCTTTTTTCTTTCTTCCTCTCTTTTTTGCAAAAGCTTGGAATAAAGAATATTAAGAGCTTTTTCTTTATTTAATCCTTGAGTCCTTTCCGATTGGCAGGAAACTGAAATATTAGTGGGAATATGAATAATTCTAACCGCCGTTTCCCTTTTATTAACATTCTGCCCTCCCGGGCCCGAAGACCTCAATGTTTCAATTCTGATGTCAGTATCCTTAATTTCAAAATCTTTTCTATCTTTGGTCCCTATTTCCGGCAAGACCTCGACAAGGGCAAAAGAAGTATGCCTGAGATCTTTTGCCGAAAATGGAGAAATTCTTACTAAGCGGTGAACTCCCGTTTCTTTTTTCAAAAATCCGTAGGCATATTTTCCTTTTATCTCAATTGTTGCCGATTTTAATCCTATTCTATTATCTTGACCAACTCCTTCCCCGAATGACTGGTCGATAACTACTGCTTTCCATCCCTTGTAAGAGCAATACCTTTCGTACATTCTAAAAAGCATTGCCGCCCAATCCTGAGCATCCGCTCCCCCGGCCCCGGAATATATTTGTAAAACAGCATTGTTTTTATCATATCTTCCCGACAAAAATGCTTTAAATTCTTCTTCTTCTAAATCTTTTTCTAAAGATGACAGATTTTCTTCCGCTTCAAGAGCAATTTCCCTGTCTGAAAAAAGAGGCATGGCTTCTTCAATTTCCAAAATCTTCTTTTCTAAGAAATCAAAGCGGTCAATTTCTTCTTTCAAATCGGCAATTTCTTTGCTTATTTCTTTTGCTCTTTCACTATCTTCCCAAAAATCCTTTTTCTGAGATTCTTCTTCAATTGCCAGCAATCTCTTTTTTTTCTTTTCAATGTCAAAGACAGTCGGCCAAATGGTAAAGCCGCTGTTTAACTTCCTTCATTTTTAAAACAATATCTGCCATAATTTCTTATGAAATTCTAACACATTTTTTAAAAAGAATACAGAGCCGATGGTCGGATTTGAACCGACGGCCTAACGCTTACGAAGCGTTTGCTCTACCACTGAGCTACATCGGCAAAAAAACTAGCTTATATTAATTTAGCAAAAAATTGAAGTTTTGCATAGTTTTATAAAAATTATTTAAAATAATAATTTGATTTTAATAACTTAAGGATATTTGACATAATTTTAAAATTTTACTACCATGTTTCTGCACTAACATGAATATCAATTCAATTGAATTTTCTAAAAAATCCTTACTTTCCCCGTTTTCCTGGCGGTAAGGTTTTGAATTAATTAAAAATTAAAATACCACCCGGAAGCGGGCGGTATTTTTTTTGAGGCAAAGTCTCTTCGGTGCAAGCACAATAAAGATTTGTGCCTAAGAGCTCTTTGACTCAAGCCGTTTCCGAAGAGCGGCAAGAACAAAGGAGGATTAAAATGAAATCTTTTATCGGATGCGGAACCGCGCTGGTTACGCCTTTTAAGGCGGACTTGTCGCTGGATAAAAAATCTCTTTGCCATATTGTTGACTGGCAAATTAAAGAGGGTATTGATTTCCTGGTGCCCTGCGGAACGACAGGCGAAAGCCCCACGCTCACTTTTAAAGAGCATAAACAAGCCATTGAAATTGTAATTGATCAAGCTGCCGGAAAAGTGCCAGTTATCGCAGGCACAGGGTCAAATAATACAAAAGAAGCGCTTGAACTGACAAGACATGCCAAAAAAGCGGGAGCAGACGGCTGTTTGGTTGTCTCTCCTTATTACAACAAGCCGACTCAAAACGGCCTTATTTCCCACTTCAATACTATTGCCGATATCGGGCTTCCTTTAATTGTTTACAATATTCCCGGACGAACCGGCGTTAATATCACGCCGGAAATAATGGCAAAATTATCAGAGCATGAAAATATCGTCGGCATCAAGGAAGCAACCGGCAATTTAGAGCAAATGACAATGGATATTTTGCTTTGCGGAAAAAAATTTACTTATCTTTCAGGAGACGATACTCTTACTCTTCCGCTTATGAGCGTAGGAGGGCACGGAGTCATTTCCGTTGTTTCAAATATTTTGCCAAATCAAGTCAAAAAAATGGTTGATAAAGCCCTAAAAGGAGAATGGAATAGCGCGCAAGAAATTCATCTTAAGCTTTTTCCCCTCTCTCAGATTATGTTTATTGAAACCAATCCCATCCCCGTAAAATTTGCAATGGCAATGATGGGTTTATTGAATCCAATATGGCGGTCTCCAATGACGCCGCCTTCTTGCGAGAGCCAGGAAAGGATAAGAAAAATGATGGAAACTTTCAATCTTCTGCCGTAAAAAAAGATTTTATTAATCCTTTAAGGGATTGTCTTAGGATAATCCCAAAAAAACATTACCCGCAAGAAATTAAATCTTGCGGGTATTTTCTTTAAATCTTTTTTTATCAATGAGCGGGTAACGGGAATCGAACCCGTATCGTATCCTTGGGAAGGACACGTTCTGCCATTGAACCATACCCGCATTATATCATTTGAAAAGATTCCAAAAATCCTTTATTTTCAAAAACCATCCTTCTTCTTCTTTTTTTTCTTCTTCATTTTCCATATTATCTGTTTCCTCTTTTTCTCTTGCTATAAAAACAACTTCTTCTCCTTCAAGCTTCAATCCTAATCTCTCTCTTGCCACAAGTTCCAAATATTCATCATCATCAATTGTTGTTATCTCAGTTTCCAGCATTTTCGTTAATTCTCTAAGAGCTTCCAGTTCTTTTTTTGCAATTTCAGTCCTTGAAATAATCTCAGCCCTCCTTTGCTTTATTTTAATATTCGCAACAACTAAAGAAAAGGTTATTGCCAAAAAGACAAAAAAGAGTATTATTGAAATAAAGAAATTCTTAAGAGAAAATCTGTCTCTATTTTTCTTTTTTATCATATTTTTAAAAACTCATAATTTATGAAAAACAACAAATTTGTAAAGACGGTTTGGGTTGTTCTGGTCTTCCTTATAGCTCTAAGCATGATTTTGACTTCCTTTGTCGCCTTTTTTTAAATCCTAACCGCGATACACATCAAGAAAAACTTTGGAGGGAATCTTAACCCTCCCTTTTTCTTTAAGGGCTTTTTTGCCTTTTTTCTGCTTTTCCAAAAGCTTTCTCTTCCTGCTGTAATCTCCTCCGTATAAATCTCCTGTAACGTCTTTTCTCCTTGCGCTTATCGTTTCTCTTGCAATAACCTTGCCGTGAAGGTAAACCTGAAGAGCAACAGCAAACTGCTGGGAAGGCAAAAATTGTTTTAATTTCAAAACCAATGATTTTCCTTCGCTGAAAATCTTTTCTTTTGAAACAATCTTAGAAAATGCCTCTTCCTTGTTCCCTGCTATAAAAACCTCCATCTTAACAAGGTCTCCTTCTCTAAATCCTATTAAGTTATAACTTACTGACGCATATCCCTTGGTAGAGCTTTTAACTTTATCGTAAAATCCGACTATAATTTCAGAAAGAGGAGCTTCATAAAAGAGAATCATTCTCTCTTGGCCTAAATACTTCGTATCGACATAATTACCTTGGATGTTTTGCAAAACATCCATAAGAGCTCCGTAATACTCAGAAGGCAGAACAATTTCAAGAGAAACCCACGGTTCAAAAGTTTCCAAAATTTCCGATTGATCCGGCCAATCGCTTGCAGAATAAATCAATTCTTCTTCTTTTCTTTTATTTTTTATTTTATAAACAACAGAAGGAGTGGAAATTACCAAATTTAATCCAAATTCCCTTTTAAGCCGTTCTGAAACAATTTCAATATGAAGGGTCCCAAGAAAACCGCAGCGAAATCCCCTGCCTAGCGCCTCCCTGCTCTCCGGCTCGAAAATCAAAGCCGGATCGCTCAACCTTAGCTTGCCAAGAGCATCTTTTAATAAATTAAAATCATCCGCTTTTTCAGGATAAAAACTGGCAAAGACAACCGGTTGGGGCTCTTTGTATCCGGGCAAGGGCTTTGCAGTACTTTTTGATTTTATTATCGTATCTCCCACTTTCACTTTTCCCGGTTCTTTTACCCCCGTGGCGATATATCCAACTTCTCCGCTTTTAATCTCTTTTTTTACAGTTGCCTTGGGAAGAAAATAACCAACTTCTTTCACTTCGGTTTTAAATCCTTCGGCAGCAAATTCAATGCTTTCTTTTGAAGAAATACTTCCGCTGTTGACCCTGACATAGGCAATAACTCCTTTATAGGAATCATAGTCAGAATCAAAAATCAAGGCCTGAAAATCTTCTTCTTTTTCTTCTTTCGGAGAAGGAACTTTTTCGATAATGGCTTTTAATACCAAATCAACATTGAGTCCGCTTTTGGCCGATATTTTAATCACCTGATCTCTTTCAATAGAAAGCAAATCAGCAAGCTCCTTGACGGTCTCTTCAACCCTTGCAAAAGAAAGGTCTATTTTGTTTACAACGGGGATAATAACAAGACCTTGTTTTTTAGCAAGGTCAAGATTGGCAATGGTTTGGGCCTGAATTCCTTTTGAAGCGTCAACAAGAAGAACAGCTCCTTCAACGGCGGCAAGAGCTCTTGAAACTTCATAAGAAAAATCAACATGTCCGGGAGTATCTATTAAATTCAATATATACGGAGTTGAATTAAAAACATAATCCATTCTTACCGGCTGCATTTTTATGGTTATCCCTCTTTCTCTCTCAATATCCATTGAATCCAATAACTGGGGCTTCATTTCTTTTGAAGAAACAGTTCCCGTTATTTCCAAAAACCTGTCCGCCAAAGTGGATTTTCCATGATCTATGTGGCTTATGATAACAAAGTTTTTAATCATTTTAAGTAAAGCATTCTTTTAATACTTTTAATTTCAGGGGCGTTTATAATAACAAGAATGGAAAGATAAACAACTCCTCCCAATGCTCCCGAAATAAGGGCTTGGGACATAACTCCAAAAAATGTTCTCATATCAACATAACTGCTTAAAAACCAAAGAGAATAATACACTGTAACTGACATGAAAATACACCCGAACATTATTCTCATAAGAGAATCATATATTTCTTTCATTCCAAAATCCCCTATCTTTTTATAGAGAAAGAAAAAAAGTAAAAAAAACTGGAAGACAGCGGATATAGAAAGAGCCAAAGGAAGCCCTATCACTTCTATATTTTCAATGCCGTAAAGTTTTAAAATATCTCTCATAAAAAAACTGAAAAAATTGCTTCCGTTAAGAAGGAAGACGAAAAATAAAGAAAAAGATATGTTGGAAATAACTGAAAAAAAACCAATAATCAAGGGGGTCTTTGTATCATGAAGAGCAAAAAAGGCCTTGCTAAGAAGAGGGACAAGACCGCTTGCAAAAATACCAAGGCAAAAAATTCCCAAAGACGCTACGGTAAGACGGGTCTCCAGCCATCCAAACTGCCCTGTTCCAAGAACAACCCTAACTATCTGAGCCCTTAATAAAAACATTAAAAAAGAAGCCGGGACTATAAGAAAAAGAATCTGTCTTACTGAAGAGGAAAGGTTCTTGAAAAATTCTGCCTTTTGGCCATTCGCCCAGAATTTGGAAAATGTAGGAAAAGAAGAAATAGCAAAAGAAAAACCGATTATTCCAACGGGAAAATAGTGAAGATTATTTGAAAAATTAAAAACAGCAATGCTCCCTACAGCAAGAGTTGAAGCAATGGCAGTAATAACTATCAAGTTTATATGAGAAACAGCAACTGCCGCCATTCTTGGAATCATCAGAAAAAATATCTTTCTAAGCCCGGGGAAATTAAAATTAAAAACCGGAATATACCTATACCCTGATGAAAATGCAGCCGGCACTTGAACAATTAAATGAAAAAAAGCTCCAAGAATAACTCCGTAAGCAAGCCCGAAAATTCCAAAAATAGGAACTAGAAAAACAATTCCAAAAATAATTCCCAGGTTATAAAGAATAGGAGCAAGAGAATAAGCAAAAAATCTGTTAAAATAATGCAATACTCCCGAAAAGATTCCTGAAAGGCCAAAAAGAATAGGAGAGAAAAGCATAATCCTTGTAAGGTCTATCGTAAGCTTTCTGCTTTCGCCTTCAAATCCAGGAATTACAAGAGAAACAAAAAAAGGAGCAAATAAGGCAATAATAGAACAAACGGCAATAAGGATAAGAAAAAAACAATTAAGGACATTATTCACAAGTTCAAGAGATTCTTTGGACCACTTTTCATCTTCTTCTTTGAAGTACTTTGAAAAAACAGGCAAAAAGGCCGCTCCCACTCCTCCGGCAATAAGTATACCATAGACAAAATCAGGAATTCTGAAAGCGGCAAAATATATATCCAGCTGCTGTCCTGCTCCAAAATTGCCAGCCAAAAGACGGTCTCTTAAAAGACCCAAAACACGGCTTAATATTCCCGACAAAGCAAGAAGAGCAGCGGTGAAAGTGATTGTCTTTGTTTTGCTGTTGTAAATTTTCTTAAGCATTTTCTATTTCAATATAGTATTTTTTAAAGAAAAATACAATTTTTAAAAAAAGGCGGGAAATTTCCCGCCCTGTATAACTGTGAAAAGAATCCTTTTCTAATTTCTACCTCTATTATTTTTCCACCATTCTTTCTCTTTTTCGGCCATTTCGTTTAAAATTTCCTGTACTTTTGAACGTTTCATTCCGCTTTTAAGAAGGTCAACGCAATAAAACATAGTGGCAATGCGGTAATTAAAATAACGGAATGCCACAGAAGAGGAATGTTCAATATTATTTGGAGCCATATCCAGATATTTTTTGACGATTTCCTTTTTATTTGGAGTATCGTCATCAAGCATATCAATCCAAGGTATGTAAGGATAATTTTTCGGCAATATATAGTAATATTTTTTCAAGACCATTCCGGCTCGGTAAGAAATTTCCGGATCTTTGTTTTTTATAGCCTTTTCAAGAAGTGGAAATAAAAGATACCCGTCATCTTTTTTAATTAAAAGAATGAGATCATTGTACGCTTTGTCTCTTATTTCAAAATCATCATCCCCCATTTTTTCAATTAAAACTTGGATTTCCTTTTCAAAAAGAGTTTCCTCTCCGTTAAAAGCAGAAAAAGAAATAGAAAGACAAATAAGAATGGTATTCATAAAGCCCTCCTTTACAGTTAAAAATGATAAAATTCAAAGAACTACTGCGGCAAAATAGATTATTTAGCCGTCTCTTCCTTTTTATAACATATATTTAAAAATGAAAAAAGAGGATGGCCCTCTTTTTTCTTACTTATCTTTGGCATAGGATTTAAGTTAAAAAATTATAATAATTCCTCCACTTTTTTCCTTAATCCTGCCCATGTCGGAATATCGGATATATCATAACTCAATAATATATCTTCATTCTCTTTTTTATTTTCCTCTTTAGCTTCTTTTACATCTTTTATCATCATTACAAGACCATTTGCATCCATATTATAATAAGCATAAGTAGATTCGTGCATCAGTTCTTTTATTTTATCAACAGCTTTTTTAGAACCTTCTTTAAAAAGGTTTTCTATCTTTATATAAATTTCATCAAGACTTTTGCAGTTTTCAAATTCCTTCTGATATTTTTCTTCCAGTTTTTTAACTTCTTCTTCTACATTAACCTCCTTTTTTTGTTCTTCTTCTACTTTTTCTTCTTCTTTTTCTAAAGGAGGTCTTTGGGGATTTTTTGTCTCAGAATCATCTTCTTTTTTCTTTGGCTCTTCTTTTTCCGCTTGGCTACTATCTTTCTTTTCTTCTTCTTTGTCTTTATCTCTCCTCTTTATAATTTCAATATTACCCTCTTTAAATTCCTCAACCAAATGATTCAAAAAATCATTTTCTTTATCAAGTGGCAAGCTTCCCCTATTCCCTTGCATATCCGTTATTTCCATTTTCTGCCAAAATAATCCGGTTGTTCTAATTTTATCGGGCCTGTATCCTTTAGAAAGAAGAGCGTAAAATCTTTCTTCAAACTCCTCTTCTTCCCCTTTTATTTTACCCTTTGATTCTTCTTGCAGAACTTTGAAAAAATCATCTCCGTTTCCAATATTCCATTTTTTCATATAACCTTCCCTTTCTTCTTCTGAAATATTCCAATTCAAAAGCTTTTCGTCATGAAGAAATTCTTCTTGGTAAAAATCTTTCTGGTCTTCATCAAAAGGGCCGTTTTCCCATATTTCCGATATAATCTCTCTAATATTCTCTTTTCTTTCCAGATTAACTTTCTTTTCCATGTCTTCTTTACTTTCTACAATCGCATCTTTCGGTATATCTATTATTTCTTCCTCTTTATTCTTTTCCTTTTTTTGCTGTTCTTTTTTGGATTTTCTTTCAATTCCTTCTTTTATCATTTCTTCCGGCTCAACCCCGGCTCTGTCTGCTCTTTTTAGAACTTCTCCTTCCACAATTTGTTCGCGTTCTGAAACTGCGCGAGCAAATAGTTTATTCCATTTTTCTTTCATTTTGCCCTCTATTTCTTCATCTCTTTTTCTTATCAGTTCCTTTGCTTCCTCTACGTCTTTTTTAAGAGAAGATTCCGTTCCGAAAAATCTTCCAACTCCGGCTAAAAGTCCTTTTTTCTTTTCTTCTAATTCTTCAAGTCCTTTTATGGTGTGCTTTCCCGAAATTAAAAGAACCTCCACTTCTTCTGGAGTTAATTTTTCATTTTTAGACCTCATTGCAAGCTCCGCTAATTCTTTAGTTTTTTCGGCAAAAAATTCATCAACATCCCCTTCCTTATCCTGTCCAAAATAATCTTTAAATAAAACTTTTCTGATTTCTCTTTCTTGTTTTTCTGCTTCCTTTTTTCTATTTGCTTCTATAAATTCTTTTTCTTCCCCTTGCTTCCATACTTTTTTTATCTTTCCCTGTGATTCTTTCTCCCTGAGATCCTTATTTCTTTTTTCATTTACCTCTTTTGTAATGTCTTTTCTCTCCTCTCCTGTTATTTTTTCTATTAAAACAAATGCTCCTTTTTCATAAAGCGCCTTTTCTCTAAAAATTTCCCTTTCTTTTGTCATTTCTTTTGGCTTATCAGCATCTCTGTATTCTTTGCCAATATCATTCAATTCTTTAGCAAATTCCAAAAGCTCTTTGCTTATTTCCCCTTCTTCCTTTTTTTCTTCTTTCAAATCCAAAGAAGCAAGTTCACTAGAAGTAAGTATTTCCCCCTCTCTTTTTCTTCTTCTTAAATCTTCTTTTTTCTCTAACGCCTCTCTTGTCTTTTGATATTTTTCAACTTCATCTTTTGTTCTTTTTTCCCCGATTTGTTCAAAAACTATGATTTTTGGAGTTTCTTGCAGTTTTTCTTTTAAATCACCCTCTAAAACAGGTTCTTTATATGTATCTTTTTGCTTATCATTATCTTTCTCTTCCTTACCTAAAACTTCTGGGCCTTCTCCCGTTTCCTTTTTTTCTTCTTTCAAATCCAAAGAAGCAAGTTCACTAGAAGTAAGTATTTCCCCTGCTTTTTTTCTCTCCCTAATACTTTTTTTTCTATCTAAATCCTCCCTTATTTTTCTCATCTCTTCGACTTCCTCGGAAGTTCTTTTCTCTCCAAAACTCTCAGGAACAACAAAACCGGGACTATTTTCCCGAGAATCTTTCTTCTCCGGCGGGTTTTCAAAATTTTTCATAATTTTTAGCTATATTTTTATTCTTACGTATAAAAAACTGCTTTTTTAATTATACGAAAAACAAAAAATCCAGTCAAATAGAATTTGACAAACAATGAATATTTTTGGTATAATATCAAAACTTCGGCAAGTCGAACGGCCGCTCTTGTTTTCATTTTTTGAAAACCGGAGAGGAAAGTCCGAACGCCCCCTTGTTTTTAACAAGGAGAAAGGTAGCGGGTAACTCCCGCACGCGGCAACGCGAGAGCTGCGAACAGAGACGCCTTTTGTTTGAAAAAACAAAGGTATCCCAAGTTTCTTGGGATAAGCCCTTTGGGTAATCAAAGGGGTGAAACGGCTAAATGCTTACCCGGGCGCAAGAACAAATTCTGCGTTTTACGCAGAAAAAAAGTAGTTCGCTTGACCCCGAAAGCAATTGAGGGGCCAGATAAATGGCCGTTTATCTTCTTTTTAAGAAGAGAACAGAATTCGGCTTACTGGCTTGCCAAAGTTTTAAAAGCGCTCTAAAAAGAGCGTTTTTAAAATTAAACAAGAAATCCTTGGCTTTGAGTATCAAGCGCCTCGTTTGCGAGCTTATCCGCCTCTTTGTTTTTTTCTCGAGGAATAAGCTTGAATTTCATTCTTCCAAAATCAATTCTTAAATTCCAGATCTCCAGAAAAAGCTGCTGGATATTTGGCTCTATTATTTTATATTCCCCGCAAAGCTGTTTTACCATAAGCTCCGAATCGCTTTTCACCTCCACCTCGGCAGTTTTTGCAAGTTGTTTACCAAAAACAGCCTTGAATTTCTTTAAGGCAAGGATAAGAGCGGTATATTCCGCTTCATTATTTGTTATTTTATCTCCTAAATACTGGGAATACTTTTTAATAACCTGACCCTTTTCATTGCAAAAAAGAAAACCCGCACTTCCTTTTCCAGGATTCCCTCTTGAAGCGCCATCGGTATATATGATAATTTTTTTCATTATTTTTTAAAATAATTAAGTAGATGATCTTTAAACCTTTCAATATTTTCACTTCTAAGGCGAAACCCAGCTGCTTGAGGATGACCTCCGTAAGTAATAAACAAATTATTGCAGGATTTCATTGCTTCCACCACGTTATATCCCAAAGGAGCTCTTATTGCTCCCTGGCTTTCATCTTTTTTTCTTTTATAAAGAAATACCGGCTTTTGATATTTTTGAGACAAAGATCCGGCAACATTGCCAAGCAGAATCAAGTCCCAATTTTCATCTCCTTCGAAAATAACAGATTCATCCTTTAAGGCAACGCGCCGCTCAACTTCCTCCTTTATTTTTTCAATTTCCCTCTTTTTTTGAATATTGCGGGCTATTAAATCTTTTGCAAGGGCATAGGCCTCACTTTCTCCTTTTGAAACAAGAATTCTGTAAGCCAGGGGAATTTTGCTTTCCAAATCCCTGATATTTAACAAAGAATTTATTCTGGAAATCCTTTGCATTAGATTTAAAGAATCGGAATTTTCTATTTCAAGCAAAACTTTTAATCCCGGCCTCCATGTATTTTCAATTGAACAAAGGCCTTCTGAAACAATCTCTTTATTATCTTCCTTTATAGGCATCATATCGGCAATAGTCGCAATAGCGGAAAGCTCCAGAAAGCTTTTTTTTAGGGCCTCGCCCATTTTCTCTTTTAATATTTCTTTTGAAAGTTTAAAAACAAGACCGCTGGCGGAAAAATTCTTAAAAGGATAATTGTCTTTTTCCTGTTTTGGGTCAACGGCAATCGAGGGCGAAGGAACTTTATCAAGTATCTCATGATGATCGATTATTATAACGTCAAAACCGAGCTTTTTGGCAATTTTAACTTCTTTCACATTGCCTATGCCAAGATCGGTCGCTATAAAAAGAGCGGGAGCGTATTTTTTTAGATTTAAAAGAGCCTTTTCGCTTATTCCATATCCTTCTTTCTCTCTGTCGGGAAAATAAATAGTTGCTATCTCTCCGTTTATGTTCTTAATGGTTTCTTCCATTAAAATAGCGCAAACAACACCGTCAAGATCTGAATCGCTAAAAAGAAGAAATTTCTCCTTCTCTTTTGCCGCTTTGAGAATTCTCTTGGCCGCTTTTTTAAGATTTTTTATCTCCATTTTTTTCAAGCGCCTCTATCCCTGGAAGCTTATCTCCGGAAAGAAAACTAAGCATCGCTCCTCCTCCCGTTGATATATGGTCAAATCCCCTCTCAAGGTTAAATTTAAAAATAGAAAAAACAGTATCCCCTCCTCCGGCTACTTTGTAGGCCCTGTGATTTCTGGCTATTCTTTCTCCGATTTCTCTTGTTCCTTTTTCAAAAAGCGGCTCTTCAAACAGTCCAAGAGGGCCTGCCCAAATAATTGTTTTCATATCCTTTAAAACATCGGAAAAAACCCTTATTGTCTCCGGGCCTATATCAAGCAAAAATTCTTCTTTTTTGACAACCCCAGGACCGGTACTTCTTACGTAACTTTCTCCTTTCTTGTCTCCGGAAACCACAACATCAATGGGAAGATGAATTTTTGGAGAAGTAATATCAATCTTCCTTATTTCAGATGTGCTGTCTTTATCTCCTTCCCATGTTTTATTAACGCATATTCCTTTGGCCATTAAAATATTATTGGCTATTTCTCCTCCAAAAAGAATATGATCCGCTTTGTTTATAAGGTTCTTTATTAAATTAATCCTTGTTGAAAATTTTACTCCTCCGATTATAGCACCAAAAGGCCTCCATGGATTATCCATAATTTTTGACAAAACCGCCAATTCTTTTTTCAGTAAAAATCCTGCACCCGAAGGAAGATAGTTGGTTATTCCGACAATAGAAGCATGATTCCTGTGAGAAGAAGCAAAAGCGTCGTTAATAAAAATATCTCCCAATTTAGACAGTTCTTTTGCAAACTTCAAATCATTTTCTTTTTCTTCTTTGTGTTTTCTTACATTTTCAAGAAGAATAACGTCCCCTTCTTTCATTGCTTCTATTTCCTTTTCCACTTCTTTTCCCACGCAATCATTCGTTTTTTTAATTTCTTTTTTAAGAAGATTTGACAGTTCTTTTTGGACAGGAGAAAGTCCCGCTTTTTCTTCAAAATCGCCAAAATGAGTTAAAATAATGACTTTGGCTTTTTCCTTGATAAGATAATCAATTGTCGGCAAAGATTTTCTAATTCTGTAATTGTCGCTGATATTCCCTTTTTCATCAATGGGAACGTTAAAATCGCACCTGACAATAACTCTTTTGCTTTTTAATTGAAAATCTTCAAGGTTCTTTATCATAGTTTTAAAGTTTATTTATTTTTAAAAACAATAAATTATTTATCTTTCTCTTCTTTATTTAATGTCTCTTTTAAAAGTTCCCTTAACTTATCAATGTCAACCTGTTTGCCTTTCTTTTTTAAAATATCATCTTTCTTCTTAAGAAGAACTAAATTCTCTTCTTTTTCTAAAACAGGTAATGCTGTTTCTTTTTTTAAAGGCAAAGCGCCTTCTTTTTTCTTTTTCAAGCATTTTTTGCAATAAATCGGCTTTGATTTATCAGGAGGAAAAATAACTTTTGTGTCTTTTCCGCAAGAAGAACACTTGGCGTCGTATAAAACGGACTGGGAAGCTTCCGAAGAAAAGTTTTCTTCCGAAAGGTTCCACCAATCAATTATATTCTGCTCCACCTTTTCTTTCGAAACGCCATACCTTTCTCTTGAAACTTTGATTATTTTCTCCCTGTTTGAATCCTCAAGCGCAATAGGCGGCGGAAGCGTTTTGGCCGAAAAAGCCCTTCCAGCCATCCCGTCAATCATCAGCTTTAAGTATATATTATATTTCGTCAAATTGACAATATCATTTGCCAGAAATTCCGGCATAAATTCTTTTTCCAAAAATTCCGCGTCTTCGGCCCCGACTCTGAAAGAAACAAGAGTTCCGACGTTACCAAAAACAGCATCCCTTACTTCTTCTTGCATTTGAGCGATATACTGATGGCCTAGTATAAGGGAAAGGCGGTATTTTCTTGCCTCCGAAAGAATAGTTGCAAATGACTCGGTGGCAAAGTTCTGAAACTCATCAACATAAAGAAAAAAGTCCTCTCTGTCTTTTTCCGGTATATCTACTCTCGACATTGCAGCAAGCTGTATTTTGGTTATAAGAAGGGCTCCAAGAAGGGTGGAATTATCCTCTCCTATCCTTCCTTTTGAAAGGTTAAGTATTAAAATCTTCCTCTCATCCATTATTTTTCTCATATCAATAGTAGATTTTACCTGACCTATTATATTTCTGATAAGAGGAGCTGATATGAATTGTCCTACTTTATTTTGTATCGCCGCCGTCGCTTCCGTTTCGTATTTCTGAGCATAGCTTGCATATTCCTTGACCCAGAAGGCCTTAACGACAACATCCGTAACACTTGATACGACTTTCTTTCTGAATTCGGCATCCGAAAACATTCTGTTTACTCCAAGAAGCGTTGCCCCCGGATATTCAAGAAGAGCAAGAATAGTATTATTCAAAATATATTCCATTCTCGCCGACCATACATCTGGCCATATTTTCTTAAAAACACCCATAAGACCGCTTGCAACAAGATGCCTATACTCGACACTGACTCTTTCCATAACATTAAAAGCAATCGGATAATTCAAATCCGCAGGGTTAAAATAAATAACATCGTTTATTCTGCTTTTGGGAATATGATCTAATAATTCTTCGGCCGCTTCTCCATGGGGGTCTACAAATCCTATTCCTCTTCCTTCTCTAATATCCTGAACAGCCATATTTTGAAGCATGGCTGTTTTTCCCATTCCTGTTTTTCCAATCACATACATATGGCGCCTTCTATCGTCAAGCTTTATCCCAAATCTCCTTTTGGTATTTCTGTATGTAGTTTCTCCGAATAAATTTATATCTCCCATCCTTTTTGATTAAAAATTAAAAACCACCATTATTATATCAGGGCTAAGGACAAATTGCAAAGACAGAAAGGCATTTTTTATTCCCATGGAAGAGAAGAAGGAGCTTCGCCTTTTTTCATATCCGTTTTAGGAACAAGAGGAGCAAGAGTTGTTCCTTTCGCCGGAAAGTGGAATATCGTAGCAAGTTCTTCCGTACTGAGAACAAAAGTCCCCTCTTCGGTCGCTCTCGGATAAAAAGGGTCTTCTCTCCATTTATAAAAGCGGAAAAGCTTTCTTTTTCTTAAATAAAGCCTTCTTTTTGCAAAAAGATTAATAGGCAAAAACCAGCTCTTTTTTATTTTAGTCATTATCGGCTGGCCCTTGGGAACAAGAGAATTTCCCGTAGGAGAAGAAAAAGAAGCAAAATAGCTGAAAATTATTCTTCCATGCGGTTTGAAGAAAAAATCCTTTTTTCCAAGATAAATAAAACGAATAACTGTTTTAAAAGAAAGCTTTGATTCTTTTTTTTCAACAGCGGCAAGAATGTCTCTTTCACCCGGAGTAAGCTTCATTTCAGGAGGAACAATTTCTTTTTCTTCTTCTTTTTTAACTCCCGGCATTTTTCCCGTAAGAAGAAAATCGATAACTTCCAAAATTATCGGACGGGAAGGAGGAGTAATCTTTTTCCTTCTGGATAATTCTTCTTTTATTTCTTTAATCTCGGACCAGTACTTCATATTTGGAAAATCTCTTTCGCTTATCGGCTTTGCAATTATTTGCAACCACAGCTGTTCTCCTTTGCCGATTTTTGCCATCGCTTCAAGCAAAGAAGACATCGGGTCTATTATTTTTTCTTCAGTGGGCTCTTTTTCCGTTTCAAAAAAATCATATGTCCTTATCGGATAAGGGCTTGGCCTTGCCAAAACATAATTTGAACCCCAAAGATCCCATTCGTTGTTGGGAATATCCGAAGGTATATTTTTTACATAGTCGTCAATTTCGGCAATTTCAGCATCGGGATATTGGGAAAAAATCACCGATTCTATTGCATTTCTCATCTGTCTTCCCCTTAATCTTATTATAAAGTGAATCTCTCCCTCGATTGAAACAACTTCAAAAGAATAAGAAAGCTGGGTCTGCCCCTCTATCCATTTTTCCCAAGTATCCGGAGGCCTGTAAATTGCCTGATAGAGCTCTGACATGACAATTTCCATCGCCCTTATCGGCTTTACGCCGGAAGCCGGAATCTTTATATCCAAAACAATCGGCTTTTGCCCGGGAACCCATATATGCAAAGTTCTCCACCATCCCCAAAAAAAGAGAAACCACTTCCATAGAAAATAAGGAAGTGGTATCCACCACCATGATTTGATAAAACTCCAAACTCCAATTGTTATTTTATGGGAAAAAACCGCTTTAGCGCCAGGAATAAGCCAGGGAGCAAGATTATTTAAAAATTCCAAATATTGTTCAACCATTACGTAAAAACAATTAACGTTCTAAAAATAAAATACGAATCTCTATGCTTCTTTTATTATATATCTTCCCTGATTGTCTTTCTGGAATCTGTTTTTATCCTGAAGATTCAAAAGAACCGTATGCCTTTTAACCATTCTTTTTTTGAGAACTTCCTCTAAAATTTCTTCTTTGCTTAAGGGGCTTTTTGCAACATTTAAAACTTTTGTAATAATTTCTTTTACAACTCCCGGCTCATATCCCCATTCTTTAAGGGCGTAAAGTCCCCTGCCCACGAGAACAAATTTTTCATTTTTAATAAGCTCGTTATGCACCGTTGCCGTATGGATGCTTGGAGAAGAAAAGAAAGAAGAATTTTTAATAAGAGTGGCAACTTCACTAAAATGAAGCGGTTTTTCGGCTTCTTTCAAAACCAAATAGGCCTTGTCTTTTATTCCCCGAGGATTAATTTCCACCCAGTCCTTTAACCCTATTTTTCCTTTGTGGTTTTTTTGTATCTGCTTTGATACTTCGATATATGACTGAAAAACCGGAAGAGTTATATTTTTAATATTCAAATTGTTATAAAGCTCTTCTATAAAAAGAGGCTCTTTCGTTTTTTTGAGATACTCAATGGCCTTGTTTATAAACTTCAAATGATTTTCAGATTCCGTTTTTTTTACAGACCAAAAAGAATAGGAAAATTTATTTTCCAAATTTCTCTTTAAATTATCATTGAGCGACAAAAAGAAAAATATTTCGTTATAAAATCCCCCTTTTCCCAAAAAAGAAATAAGGAGGTCTTCTTTTTTAATTCCTCCAAAAGTAGTAATAGCTTTTTCAAATTGGCTGAAAATATCTCCTATCTCCTGTTTTTTAACCAAAGAAATTCCTTCTCTTTCTATCTGTCTTACTCTTTCTCTTGTAATATTATAACTCTCTCCAATCGCTTCAAGGGTCTCTCTTCTGCCGTTTTTAGAAAGCCCAAATCTCCGCCCTATTACTTCTTTGCCCCGGGACGGTATCTTTTTAAGAATGATTGAAACTCTTTTTGAATAATCCATTATTTATCCTTAATTAAGCTGACATAAACCTGCTAGATAAAACGAACCTAATATATAATTTAAACATTTTTGGAGCGCAATGTCAATCCCTTCCAGAAGACAAGAAGAGGGCCAACTAAAAATATTGAAGAATATGTCCCGGCGAAAATTCCAAGTATCAAAACCAATGAAAAATACTTCAATGTTTCTCCTCCAAAAAAGAAAATTGAAAATGCCACAAACAGAGTTGTAAGAGACGTATTTATCTGTCTTACAAAGGTCTGTTTTATGCTCTCTGTGACAACTTCTTCAAAAGTTCCTTTTTGCCTTATTAAATTCTCTCTTACTCTGTCAAAAACTACAACCGTGTTGTTTATAGAATATCCCAACACGGCCAAAAATGCCGTTATAACCGGTATTGAAATTTCAACGCCATATAGATATCCAAGAACAGAAAAAACAGCAAGAGGAATAAGAGAATCATGGAAAAGAGCAAAAACGCTGATAATCCCGTAAATCCATGAACTGATTGGTTTTTTAATTTTATTAAAAGCTATAGCAATATATGCAATCATCGATAGTAAGGATAA
Source organism: Candidatus Paceibacterota bacterium (assembly GCA_028697015.1). Classification (NCBI taxonomy): domain Bacteria; kingdom Bacillati; phylum Minisyncoccota; species Minisyncoccota bacterium. Next base: position 21,929 of record JAQVFW010000005.1, on the reverse strand, counting down.
GATAACAACAATTTTGGTCTTATCCTTAAGCTCTTTTCCTATAACAGGCCCTATTGATTCAAATCTTTTTTCTTCAACTTCAGATTCTTCTCTTAAAAGAGATAATATCTCCTGGTGCGTTTCTTCATTAATATCTCCCATTCTAATCAGGACCTCTTTTTCTCCCGCCATTTGAATTACGGTATTGCCAAGATTAAGCTCTTTTAATTTTTCAGAAATTTGAGCATTTGCTGGCCTTTCTTCTTTATATTCAACCTCAAGAATGCTTCCCCCCGTAAAATCAATTCCCGGCTTTATTCCAAAAATAAAAAGAATAACAACGCTTGCTATTATGGCAATTGAAGAAAAAAGAATGTAAATTGCGCGGTATTTTATTATCATATTAAAGCCAAATTCTTTTCCATTTTTTCAAACTTGTAAAAGAGAAAAAAAGCATTAAATTTTTTGTAACAAAAAAAGCAGAAACCATGCTAAGCAGTATTCCAACAGAAAGAGTAAGGGCGAATCCTTTTATAAAGCTGGTGCCAAAGAAAAATAAAATCATAGCTACTATGAAGGTAGTAATATTTCCATCCCTAACCGACGGCCAGCTTCTTTTGAATCCTTGTTCAAGAGCGCTATCAAGATTTTCTCCTCCTTTTAATTCTTCTTTGGTTCTTGAAAATATTAAAATATTTGCATCAACGGCCATTCCAATTGATAAAATCAATCCTCCAATTCCCGCTAAAGTCAAGGTTATTGGGATAATTTTTACAATAGAAAGAAAAACTGCAATATAAATCAAAAGGGCAAAAGAAGCTAAAAGCCCTGAAAATCTGTAAAAAATAATCATAAAAACAATAATTGCCAAAAATCCGTAAACCGCCGCATACAAGCTTTGATTTAAAGATATAGCTCCGAGAGTCGGACCGACAGATTGCTGGGAAATAAGAATGATTGGAACAGGCAGCGCTCCTGCATTTAGTCCTCTTACAAGTTCTCTTGCCCATTCAATCGTAAAATCGCCCGTAATTTGGGCCCTCCCTTCTGAAATTGTTTCTTGAACGACAGGAGCCGAAAGAAGAACATTGTCTATATATATGGCCACTTGCTTGCCTATATTATTTGAAGTTATTTCTTTAAAAAGATCTTTTCCTTCATCGTTAAATTGAAGCCCAACAATAGGCCTATAGGTCACTTGATCAAAATCAAGGTCAGCTTTCTTTAAATATTTTCCCGTAAGCAAGGTCGGCTGAAAATAAGGATCTTCAAAAAGAAGAGCCCAATCTTCAAACTGAAGAAGATCTTTGTCTTCTTTTTGTTCAAATCTTTCCATTGCATCAAGAATTTTTTCCCTATCTTCTTCTTCTCTTTCTTCTCTAAATTCCAAAAAAGGCGTCTCCCCTATCATTCTTATCGCCTCTGAAGGATCTTTTATTCCGGCAAGCTCTACAATGAGGCGCGTATGTTCTCCGCTTTCCTGAACTTGGACTACCGGCTCCTGGACTCCAAAAAGATTAACCCTTCTTTCTATAATATCCCGCAAGCCCTGCATAATCGAGTTTTTCTCTTCTGAAGAAATTCCAGAGGTATCAGCTTCGTAAACCAGATGCGTTCCTCCCTGAAGGTCAAGCCCCAGCTTAAAAGAAATATTCCAAAAAGAAGGAAGGTCAAGCCCCGTTTTTTCATTTAAAAAAGAAATTCCCTTATTTACCGGAGAAGGGTAAGCTATTATCCCTGCCAAAAGGCCGAAAAGCAGAATCAGTCCTAATATTGATTTTATTCTTTTTTTTGTCATTCCTTTCTTTTATTGTACTACACCATAGCATAAAAAAAATCCCTTGAAAAGAGTTTGAAAATTTTAAAAACAAAAATTAAAGTATTTTTAAAGTGAAAAGACCGCTTTTAAAATCGTAAATAGCAAAGGTGGCTTTGTAAAAAGTTCCTGTCGCGTTTCCCGGATTTAAAAGAATGCAGCTTCCAACTTTCTCTTCCCACGGCTTATGGGTATGCCCGTAAAAAACAAAATCGTATTTTCCTGTTTTCGCCAATTCCTTCGCTTCTTTTGGAAAATGATTGAAAGCAATTTTCTTTCCGTTTATTTCCTCTTCTTTTGTCTTTTCACAAACTATAATTTCAGGCGGTTTTTGATACTCTTTGATAGAACCGTAGCCTTCATCCATATTGCCCAAAACGGCTCTTACCTTAAATCCTTTAAATGCTTCTTTTAAATAGTCCGGCTCCCCTATATCTCCGCAATGGATAATAAAATTGATTTTTTCACTTTTAAGGATTTCTACAATTTTTTTGGCAATAGCATAATTATTATGAGTGTCTGATATAATCGCAATTTTATTCATTGCATAAATTGGCTTATATCCTTATGCCTTACTTCTTCAACAAGAGCAGTTTTAACTCCTTTCCTAAAAGGATAAGTTTCAAAAAAATTACTTTTCTTTTTATTTTCATATAAAAGTCCCAGCCAAATTTCATTTTCCATATCCCTAACAATACGTCTTGCCTGCCAAATATCGCTTTTATCATAGTCCTTTTTATCTTCTATCATTTTTATCCTTTTTGCATACCAAATGTCGGGAGTCATTTTATTATAAGTTGGACAACTTTGAAGAATTTCAACATAAGCAAATCCTTTGTGTTTTAGGGCTAAACGAAACATCTCCGTAATATGGCCTATTTCTCCGGAAAAGCTTCTTGCTACAAAAGAAGGATTAAGAGATAAAACAAAATCCAAAGAATTTATAGGGTCTATCGTAACTTCTTTCGGAGTACCATTCATGATTGCTCCGCATCTTGTTAAAGACGAGGCCTGTCCAACGGTAAGACCGTAATTCTCATTATTGTGATGGATAAAAAGGACGGGATAATCGTTTCTTATTGCACAAACAAGATGATTTATTCCTTCGCTAAATGTGCCCCCGTCCCCTGCCGAAGCTATTACTTTCATTTTTGGATTAGCTAATGCGCAGCCAGATGCGACAGGAAGAACTCTTCCATGCAAGCCGTGAAGAGTATATCCTTCTATTTTATCAGAACCATTCCCGTTGCATCCAATATCAAAGCACATTAAAAAATCTTCTTTTTTATACCCCTCAAGAACCAGCGCTCTTTTTAATGCATTTTGAATTCCGTAATTTCCGCAATTACCGCACCAAGTTAAAACCTTGTTTGTTTCGTACTTTAAGTAATCGCCACTTAATTTTGATAATTTATGAAGATCTTTTTTATCTCTCATGTTCTTTTATTTATGAATTTTTCCAAATCTTCAAGGAAAAAAGGCCTTCCATTGTATTTTAAAAGCTTGCCTGCAAATTTCTTTTTTACTTCTGCTTCTATCATTTTTCCCAATTGCCCTTGGTAATTTCCTTCTATTAAATTAACTGATGAATTTTCGTTAAAAAATCTTTCCAAAACTTTTGTCTTTAAAGGAAAAAGATAAGAAAAATGAAGATAATTCACTTTTATTCCTTTATTCTTGTAAATCGCAATGACATCTCTCATTATATTTTTACTGCTTCCCCAACCGACAAAAGAAATATCCGCTCCCTTTTTTACTCCGTAAATTTCCGGCTCCGGTAATGCCTTTGAAACTAAATCCATCTTTCTCATTCGCTTTTCATACATAGAGGCACACTTTTCTCCGTCTTCAGTCAAAGAGCCGTCCTCATCATGCTCGTCTCCGTTTGCAAAATAATAGGCCTTGTCAGTTGATCCCGGAATCCACCTTTTGGATAAGCCGTTTTTTGTTATTCTAAACCTGTCAATATTTTTCAAGTTTTGAAGATCTCCTTCTTTAACAAGCCCTCTTTCAATTGAGATTTTCCCCTGTTTAAAAGGAGATATTGTCATTTCGCTCTCACAAATGTTTTTTTCCGTCAAAACAAGAACGACAATCTGGTACTTTTCCGAAATATTAAAAGCGTGCTGTATTAGATCAAAAGCATCTTCTGGATCGCTTATTGATATTACGACTTTTGGAAATTCCCCGTGAGAAGAATATATTGCCAAGTTTAAATCCGCCTGCAATGTCCATGTAGGAAGACCTGTTGCTGGCCCAGGCCTTTGGGCTATTATTCCCACAAGAGGGTTTTCTATCATTCCGGCCAAGGAAACGGTTTCGGTCATAAGATCGTATCCTCCTCCTGAAGTTGCAAAAAGAGCTCTTGTTCCCATAAACATCGCTCCAAGAGCCATATTTGCGACAGTAATTTCATCTTCTCCCTGTTTTACCATTACTCCTGTTTTTTCGGACATTTCGGAAAAATAGGTTAAAATACTGCTTGAAGGGCTCATCGGATAAGCAATGTAAAATCTGCATCCGGCATGAACTGCTCCAAGAGCCAGGGCTTTGTTTCCGTTTATGACAATCTTTTTTTCTTTATTTTTTAATAACTTTATTTTAAAATCTTCAATACTTATTATTTTATCTACAGATTCATAACCGGCTCTTAAACAGCGCAAATTAATTTCTAAAAGTTCCGGCTTGCTTTTAAATTTATTTTCAACTGATTTTTTCAAGACGTTATAATCCAATCCCAATGTTTTCCAAAATATTCCGGTTAAAATAACATTGGTCATCAGTATGCTTGCTCCCTTTTCTTTAGCAATGCTTCTTACCATTTGATGAACAACTTTTATATCCCTCTTTTTTGCCTTTTCAATCAAATCCTTTATTCCAAATAATCTTTCGTATCCATGAACAAGTATCCCTCCTTTTTCAAGGGTGTCAAAATAGGCCTCCATGCTTTCTTTATCTATAGAAAGCATAATATCCGCTTTGTTTGAAAGCCCTTTAATTTCTTTATCGCTTACGTTTATTGAAAAACAAGAATAGCCTCCTTTGATAAGGGATGGATATTCTCTATCTGCAACCACATTATATCCAAGTTCCTTGAAAGAGTTTATTAAGATTTCACCAACACTAAGAAGACCCGAACCGCTTTGACCTGCCACTTTTATGCGTAATCTATTCATATTAAATTTGATAATTTTTCTGCCCAATCTGAAACATGCTTATCTAAAAAAGGTAAAGGCGATTTTGAAACTAGCAAAGGGCTGCAAATTATATTCGCCTCCTTTTTTTTAAAAAAATCCATTATTATTTTTCCAGATTCCAAATGGTAATCATTGTCATATTTTAAATCTCCCAGTCCTATAGCAGCGGTGTTTTTTCCTTTTAAGTTTTCTCCTGTTAATTTTTTAAGAAAAATTCTGAAATATTCCTCCAATTGCCCATGTCCGTAAGTCGGGCTTGCCAGTATTAATAAATCATACTGCCCTATTTTTTCAGGTTCAGTAAGTTTTGCCTTTTTTAATTCTACATCGTGTTTCTTTGATAAAATTTCAGCCACTTTCAAGCAAACCAACTCCGTATTTCCCCCGCAAGTTCCATAAACTATTTTAATTTTAGACATTCTTAAATTTAATGTATTTTTTAAATAAACTCTCTACTTTTTTATTATACTTTTATTTAGAAAATTTTCAATTATCTCAATATCCTTTATATCTTTTTCCCTCATTGCTATTTTCTTCCACTCTAGAACCTTTTCCAATTTTACAAACGGCAATCCATCAATCATTTCCGCCTCTTCTATTAGTTGTTTGATATCCCATTCTCCAGGCCCCCAGCTTTTCCAAAGCTCAATTCCTTCATTGAAAAGATATTCCTCTTCGTGTAGAAGCCCTTTCTTCCAGTTCTTCTTTTTATACTGTTCCCATAAATCATCAAAGATTATAATATCAATATCATGGCAATCTTTAAGTCCTCTTATCCCAAGTTGAGCGCTTCCAAATAGGGCATATTTTCCAATCGGCAATTTTAATTTTTTTACTTTTTCAAATAATTCAATACTTTTTGCAGTTTTTTTGCTTCCCAGCCACATTCTTTTAAAAAACGGCATAGTAAGAGTTGAAAGCATAAATGCAACCGCTGGCACTACGGCGTTTAGCCAAGGCCTTTCAATATCAATTGCTCTCATGTAAGTTCCAATTGCAAGATAGGTAAACAGCATTAATAGTCCCCTCCTTGTTATGCTTATTTCCCATTTTTTATCATCTTCAACCTTTTGATTTCTATCTTCAATTTTTTTGATTCTCTGTTCTATGTTTTCCATAATTTATCTATTTTTTCTTCTTCCAGTCACCGGCATTAAAGCGATTATTTCCCTTAAGATGCCAATCGCTTACTTTTGATTTGTGTATTTCTTCCCAGAGCTTCTTTGCCGATTTTGTATAAAGCTTGGTATAAACAAGCTTCTTTCTTTGGGTTGTCCATATTTTTCCGAGAGGATGCCCTTTTGCTTTCAATTCCGAAAGTTCCAGCTCCACGTCAATATTGTCAGCATCTTTCACTATTTTTGCTTCAATAGTTTTCTTCTCTTCATATTCTTTCCAAATAGAAATAAATTCCTTTTCAAAAACGGTATCTTTTAATATGTCTTTTATCGCATTATCTTCTTTTCTTTCAACGTATTGACGGGAAAGATAATCAACATCTCCCGTTCTGCTTTCCGTAATATCATGCACTATTGCCATTTTAAGTATTTTTTCCTTGTCTCCTGCATTTTCGTATTCTGAAATTAACAAAGAAGTCCAAACAACTCTGAATATATGTTCCGTATTATTGGCAACATCAGGATTGAAAAACCTTTTCCATGACCTTTGCATATGACGCAAACAGCCAATTTCAAAGAGTAGTTCAACGTCTCTTTTATTTATTTTTTTATTCTTATTATCCATTTTTTGTTTTTTGTTTCTTTGAATTACACATATTAGCTTTGTAATTCAAAGTAATCTCAATTTTTCTTATCGTACTAATATAATAACTTCCAGTTCAATACTCAGAAGATACGCTTTTTCTTACCTGAAAACTTGCTTTCTTTTTTTTCTTGCAAAGAATATCCATAAATCCTGTTAAGGTTAACTTGAACTGAAAACTAAAGAATTCTTCGAGCGCCACCACGAGGTAGTCATAATTATGCGCAAACCTCTATTTTCTTGCTTTAATAATTTCTGAGAAAAACGGACAATACATATCATCTTCTATATCAATACATAGTTCCGTTTTTTTTATTTTATCGCAAAACTCCACAGGCGCTTTTTTTATAACTGCCAAAGGTTGTTGTTCTTTACCTTCACCCATAACTAATACTGCTGCTGTAGCAAGACTATCAGCTATATTGCTACGCGAAAATTTAAATTTTCTGCCAAAAATATCTAATTTGCCACAATAATCTTTTAAGCCACGAAAACCCGCATAACCAAGCGCAACACCAACAACGCCAGCCCGAAGCGGCACTGTCCGGCTATCCGTAATAAGAATCCCAAGATTCTTCAGTTTATATCTACGCATTAAAGTATTACGAAGATAATCTGCTGTTTTAAAACTATCTTTAGGCAAAAGAATAAGTTTGCCGTTTGCGTTTGACTCGTCAATTCCAGCAGAAGCCATAACCATTCTATCTTTAATGGCAAGCCAAACATATTTTGTTGGTATGGCAATCCTGCTCTCTTTTTTAATCAATCTTTCTTTTGTTATTTCGTTCTGAATAACAGCTGTCCGTCTTTCTGATAAAGCAACTATCTTGGAAGTAATAACAATAATAGATTTTTCTGAAATCTTTTTGAAGTGATTTACAATAAAAGAAAAAAGATTCTCGCCTTCCCGAAAAACATTGGTTTTAATTGGCTGAACAATCATGTTTTATTAAAAAATAATTTTATATCTTAACTATATCACTTTGAATTACGAAATTAGTTTTTACTGCGGACTTATGGATTTTGGCTTCGCCTTGTTAAAAATTTTTAGCCAATACTTAAGTAATTTCATCCAAATTTAGGATAACAACATTTTTTATATTTTATCGGTTTGCCAGTTATATTATTTTTTTTTCCGCAAGGACAAGGATCATTCCTGCCAATTTTTTCTTTTTTCTCTTCTCTTATTCTTCCTTCTGTTTTTTCTTCTCTTTTAAAGGGAGATAAATTTATCTTGCTTTCTTCTTTTGTCCTAACAACTTTTATTTGCGGTTTTCTTTCAAGCTTTAAAAGAGAATCGGCAATCGTATTTTCAATTCCAAACAAAAGTTCCTTGAACATCCTGTGTCCTTCTCTTTTATATTCCACAAGAGGGTCTTGCTGGCCGTATGCCCTAAGACGAACTTGATCTTTCAATAAATCCATAGCGTCAAGATGCCCCATCCAGAAATAATCAAGAGTTTGCAGACAAACATATTTCTCGGCTTCTCTCAGTGGCTCTTCTCCCAATATTTCCTCTTTTTTCAAATAATCGTCTTTTGAAAAACCTGCAGATTCTATTAGTTCAAGCAAATAATCTTTCAAAGTTCCTTCTTTATGCTTTTGAAGTATCGTTTCCCTTTTTTTATAAAAAACTTCTCTGTGCTTATTAACAACATCATCATAGTCAAGAATATGTTTCCTGGCGTCAAAGTAATGGCCTTCTATTTTACTTTGGGCCGACTCAATGGATTTTGAAACCATTTTCGCTTCAATTGGCTCATCTTCAGGAACCTTTAAAAAAGACATTAATGATTTTATCTTATCTCCTCCGAAAATTCTCATCAGATCGTCTTCAAGAGAAACAAAAAACTGGCTTGAACCGGGATCTCCCTGTCTGCCGGACCTTCCTCTTAATTGATTGTCTATTCTCCTTGCTTCATGCCTTTCCGTACCGATTACATGAAGGCCTCCCGATAAAACAGCTTTTTTGGCATCTTCTTCATTTTGAGGATTTCCGCCCAAAATTATATCAACTCCCCTTCCTGCCATATTGGTTGCAATTGTAACAGCTCCGGGTCTTCCTGCCTGGGCTATTATTTCCCCTTCTCTTTCGTGATGTTTTGCGTTTAAGACCTGATGAGGTATTCCTTCTTTTTCAAGAAGACGGCTTAAATATTCGTTTTTTTCTATTGAGACCGTTCCTATTAAAACCGGTTGGCCTTTCTCATATCTTTTTTTTATTTCTTTGACAAGGGCAGCAAACTTTCCTCTTTCCGTCTTTAAAACCAAATCATCCATATCAATTCTTTTCATTGGCTTGTTGGTTGGAATTTTAACAACTTCAAGACCGTAAACCTTGTCAAACTCTTCTGCGGAAGTAAGAGCCGTTCCGGTCATCCCAGACAGCTTCTTGTATCCTCTGAAATAATTCTGGAAAGTAATATTGGCATATGTTTTTGATTCCGGCTTAACTTTTAGCCCCTCTTTTGCTTCAATTGCCTGATGAAGGCCGTGAGACCACCTTCTTCCCGGCATCATGCGTCCGGTAAATTCATCAACGATAATTATTTCCCCGTCCTTTACTACATACTCCTTGTCCCTCCTAAAATATTCTTTTGCTTTAAGAGCCGATTCAATATGAGAAGTCGTGTCTATGTCGTTTTCCGCCCAAGGATCAAGTCCAAGACGGTTTACAATCGTACCTTGCCCTTTTTGATTGATTGTTATCGCTTTTAGTTTTTCATCAAGCTCATAATCCTCGTCTCTTTTTAAAACCAGCGCCAATTTGGCAAAATGATAATATTTTTCCGTTGATTCTTCGGTAGAACCGGAGATTATAAGGGGAGTTCTGGCTTCATCTATCAAAATAGAGTCAACCTCGTCGATAATGGCAAAGTTAAAACCTCTTTGAACTTTGCTATCAATGTCATAAGCCAAATTATCTCTTAGGTAGTCAAAAGCAAATTCGTTGTTTGTTCCATAAACAATATCGGCGCTATACGCCTCTTTTCTTGAAACCGGAAGCAAAAAATCTTCAAGAACCTTGAATCCTCCTTTAATATCCCTTTCCTTGTCTTTTTCCTTTTCAGCTGAAGAATAAAGGAAAGAGCCGTCATGAACAACGCAAGAAACAGAAATTCCAAGAAGGTCATAAATCTGCCCCATCCAAACAGCGTCTCTTTTGGCAAGATAATCGTTAACCGTTATAATATGAACCCCTTCTTCTGTAAGAGAATTCAAAAAAGCGGGAAGAGTAGCCGAAAGAGTTTTTCCTTCCCCTGTTCTCATTTCCGCAATTTTCCCCTGATGAAGAACTATCCCTCCTATAAGCTGGACATCAAAATGCCTTTGGCCCAAAGTCCTTTTTCCTGATTCTCTAACAAGCGCAAAGGCCCTCGGTAAGATATCGTCCAAAGATGCTCCGTTTTTAAGCTTTTCCTTCAGTTTATCGGCTTCTTTTTTTAAATCGTCGTTTGAAAGATTAACAAGCTCATTTTCAAAAATACCGATTTGTTCAACAATGGGTTTTAATTTTTTAATCTCTCTTTCATTGGGATCTCCGAAAATTTTTGTAATTATTGACATTGACGTTATATTACAACTTTTCTGCTTTAAAATAAAGAGGGGGAATTATCCCCCATCAATCATTTTTTCTTTTTTCTTATTATTTTACGGCAAACAATTCTTTCAATTCTTTTATTTCCATTTCCAGCTTTTCTATTCTTCTTTTATGATCCGCAAGGATTAACTTTTCTATTTTTTCCAGGCGTCCTTCAATAACATCAAAACGTCTGCTAACCTCGCTTTTTTTGGCAGTTTCGTCAAATCCTTTTTTAATCATCATTGCCAGATCATCAATCGTAATATTTTTCTTTTTCATACGATTCCATTATATCCCTCTAAAAAATGATGTCAAACCGCCCTAACAATAAAACTTTGTTTCAAGTATCGCCTTGCTATATTTGCCTTTTATAAGAGGTTTTGGTTTTTTAAAGTTCTCCGCCCTGACAAGGGTTGAATTAAACCAAGAACTTTCAGGAAGAGAAATTTCTTCAGGAAGGCCGAAAACCCATTCAAATTCGTCTTTTGCATTATCATACAATGAAAACCTGTCAAAAACATCGGTAATTACCATATTCATATCAAGAATGTTTTTTTGTATCTTTGCTATTTTTTCTTTTTCAAGAGTGCTTTGGGATATTCCCAAGTATCCGACTCCTTCTTCTTTTAAAGATTCTACTCCTCTTGAAAAAAAGAGCGTGTTTCCTGAAACCGTATCGGGCGGTTCGGTTATAAAAACGTCATACTTCCCTTTTATTTCTTTTGGAAGCGGATTTGTCAAAGAATGTAAAATTGTTTTAAATTTAATTTTCTTTTTTTTAAAGAATTCCTTTTCGTAATTTAAAATATCTTTGTCTATATCAAGAACTGCGATTTCTTCAGCTCCTCCTTTAATAGCAAGAGCTATTCCGACAAAATCATCGTCTCCAATACATATTATTTTTTTCCCTTTGATATCCCCTTTTTTATCCATCAGCTCAATCTTGTCTATAACGCTTTCCGCTTTTACTTGCAACTGGTCGTATTCTACCTTACCGACAAAACTCTTTCTGACTTCTTTAAATTTTTTAAGAAGAGATTTGTTTTCTTTCAAAATTATCTTTCCTTTGAGTGGCATCTCTATTTTTACCGCATTAATTTTTTCAGCTTCTTTTTTCCCTTTTTCAGTTAAAATAATTTTGTTCTTTTTGAAAACAACAAGACCCTCTTTTTTCATTTTCTTAAGAGCTCTTACACAAGAAACCATATGGCCTATTACAGAAGAAAGTTCCCAAAAATCAATGCCGTTTTTTTTAAGCAGAATTCCAATTACTTTTTTTCTCATAATTCCTCTCCTCTTTTTATCTCTTTGATTTTTTCCTTTTTGGGAGAAATTTCTTTCCTTAAAAAATCAAGAGCTTTATTTGGCATTGACTCTGTGCCGCAGGTAAAAATATCAATTGCGATATACCCTATCTCCGGCCAGGTATGAATAGCAATATGGGATTCGGAAAGCAAAACGACCCCGGTTAATCCCTGGGGCTCGAACTGATAGATATTTATACCTAAAGGATTGCTTTTCGCTTTTTTTGCCGCTGCAAGAAGAATTCTTTCAAGTTTTTCTTTTTTTTCTATTTTTTTTCCAAACCAAAAATCAGCTAGAATATGTTTGCCTGCATAACCATTTTTTTTGAAGTTTTCAACTTCATAATTTTGGACCCTTAAATCGGATCTCTTTGTTTTGTAAACCATATTTTTGAAGTAATCACTTACCCTAAAACTTTCGTTTTTGGGCTAATTTGTCCATTCCTTTAGATAGGATATGAACTAAAAACAAAGAGAGAAACAAAAAGCGATTACTTTGTTAAAATACTACTGACACCAACATTGCTGTTTTAACACATTTTGAAAAATCTTACAACCCCTCTTTCTTTGCAGCCGAGGCTAACTTTATTTTTTCCTTAAGATTCCTTTCATTTTTTCTTCTCAAGGAAATTTTTCTTGTTTTATATTTTTTTATTTCTTTCTCAATTTCGTCCTTAACTTCATTTATTGAAAGATTTAAATTTTCAGAAACCGATTCTGCGTAAATAAATTTTCCGGGGAGGTGCATTTGCATTTTAGCCCTGAAGACAGGACCTTTCTCATGATGCTTGGTTTCTCTTTCAATCTCGACAATAATTTCTTTTAATGTTTTTCTTTCCTTTTCTCCGGCTGAAAGATTGATAAATTTTTCAAGAGAATCTGCTTTTTCTTCAATGTGCTTTTCAATTTCTTTTGTAACCTTTATGTCTTTTGGCTTAATTGTTATTTTCATAATTAAACTATTTTTAGAATTTAAACAACCAAAGATTAAAACCGTCTGATAAAAACAACTCCTTAGCGAGGAGTTGTTTTTGTACCTTATTTCTTTTTCTTTTTAGCGGTCTTTTTCTTAGGAGCCGCTTTCTTTTTAGCGACTTTTTTCTTAGGAGCCGCTTTCTTTTTTTTGGCCATTACTCTAAAAATTTTTGACTTCCAGCAGCCGACCACTGCTGTTTTAAAAATATTTTAAATTTTCAATGCGCTTTTTTTTATTTTTCCTTTTCTACTATCTATTTTTTCATTTTTAAAAAATGTGTCAAGTGTGAATTACAATTTTTGCACTTCTTCTTCGATTTTTATGCCGAAAATTTTCTTAACTTCTTTTTTTATAATCTTAATCAGCTCCAAAACATCTTTCTTTTTTCCTTTATCGGTGTTGACAATAAAGTTCGCATGCTTGTTTGACACTTTTACTCCTCCGACTTTTTTCCCTTTAAGATTTGATTTTTCTATCAGATATGAAACCGGAATCATTCCCCACTTGTTGAATTTTTCAAGCTCGGGAAATTTCTCAATTATTTTTTTATCCAATATTTTTCCTTCGTAATTTTTAAATATGCATCCGGCAGAAGGCAAAGTGTTAGGATGGCTTTTTTTTCTTTTTGAAATAAGCTCTTTCATTTTCTTTTCAATTTCCTCCTTTCTCCCTTTTTTCAATTTAAAAACGGCTGAAACAATAATCAGGTCTTTGTTTTTTTTAAACAAGCTTTCCTTGTTTCCATATTGGCATTTTGAGACAGAAACAGTTTCTAATTTTTCCTTTTTAATATTAAAAACATCAACGCTTTCAAGACAATCTTTTACAGAAAATCCAAAAGCGGCGGCATTCCCATAAATGGCTCCGCCGACTGTCCCTGGAATTCCGGAAGCCCATTCAAGTCCGGTTAAAGAATTTTTTAAAGAAGCACCAACCGCAAGAGAAAGAGGCGCTCCGGCTCCGATAAAAATCTTGCTGTCTTTTACTTGCAGTTCTCTGTTGTCTATCTTTAAAATAACTCCGCTGTATCCTTTATCATCTGCAAGGATATTGCTTCCTCCTCCGATAATTAAAAAAGGAAGCTTCTTCTTTTTTATTTCCTGTACTGTTTCTTTTATTTTCTCCTTTTTTCTCAGTTTTATAAAATACTTGGCCTTTCCTCCGATTTTAAAAGTAGTGTATCTTTTTATTGAAATATTTTTTTTCATTTTCAAAATCAAAATTTATTATCTTTAGTTAATAATACCATTTGCAGGAAATAAAAAAAGAGCCGGGAGAGTTTACTCCTCTAAGTCTTTAGTGAGTGCGTGCCTCCCAGCTCAAAATTTATTATATCAAAGTGAAATAAAAAAGCAAAAAGCCCTGCTGCAGTAGGGCTTTGTGCCGACTTAGATAAGTATTACACTCACTATGAAAATAATAGCAAAATACGGAGGATTTGTCAAATTTTCCTAAAGCCCAAGTACCTGGACTGGAGTATATCTTGTAGTTGTAGTTCCGTCTCCAAGCTGACCATATTCATTGCTTCCCCAAGTCCAAACGGTACCATCATCTTTAAGGGCCATTGAAAAAAACACAGATCCTGCCCAAATATTTTCAATTGACGATAAATACCCTGCTCCTCCAACTCCTTTTACTTGGACTGGAGTATATTTGTTTGTTGTTGTTCCATCTCCTAATGCACCATATTCATTATATCCCCAAGAGTAGACCGTGCCATCTGATTTTAAAGCAAGAGTATGATGATAACCTGCTGCAACATGAACAATACTGGTTAAATAATCAACTCCTCCGACTCCTTTTACTTGGACTGGAGTATATTTGTTTGTCGTTGTTCCATCTCCTAGTTGTCCAGAATAATTTGCTCCCCAAGAGTAGACCGTGCCATCTGATTTTAAAGCAAGAGAATAAGAAGCACCTCCAATAAAACTTTCAATATTTGTCAAATACCCTGTTCCTCCGACTCCTTTTACTTGGACTGGAGTATATTTATTTGTTTGAGTCCCATCTCCAAGCTCACCGTTATAATTTCTTCCCCAAGCGTAGACCGTGCCATCTGATTTTAAAGCGAGAGCATGATAATTTCCCGCCGTAATACTTGTTATATCAGTCAAATACCCGACTCCTCCGACTCCTTTTACTTGGACAGGAACAGTAACACTATCTGTCGTAGTCCCGTTTCCTAATTGACCATTTACATTATATCCCCATGCATAGACTGTTCCATCTGATTTTAGGGCAAGAGAAAAACTATATCCGCCTGCAACGCTTGTAGCATTAGTAAGATAGCCAGTTCCCCCAACTCCTTTTACTTGGACCGGAGTATATCTATTTGTTAAAGTACCATCCCCAAGCTGACCTGCATTATTCCATCCCCAGGCCCATACGGTTCCGTCGTCCTTTACTGCAAGAGAATGACGACCTCCTTTGGTAATATTTTCAACGTTCGTCAAATAACCAACACCAGCAGGACCTCTTACCTGTATTGGACTATACTCGTTTACCGTAGTACCAATTCCCAATTGGCCATAATGATTCCTTCCCCAGGAATAAACCGTACCATCTTCTTTTAGAGCAAGAGAATGTTCATATCCTCCTGAGATTTGAATAACCTCTGAAGAAACAACAGGCGGATCCTCAGGGCTTCCAATTCTAACAGGAGTATGTCTCTCTATAGTTGTGTCATCTCCTAGTTGTCCAGAATAATTTGCTCCCCAAGCCCATCCGGTTCCATCACTTTTTATTGCAAGAGAATGATGAAATCCTGCGCCGATTTTTATAACATTTAAGAAATAACCAATTCCTCCGGGGCCCTTAACCTGAACAGGAGTACGTCTATTTGTTATAGTATTATCTCCCAAGTTACCATACCAATTTCCCCCCCAAGCCCATACAGTACCGTCTGATTTTAGAGCAAAAGAGTGTCTAAAACCGGCAGCAATATCGGTAATATTTGTTAAATAACCAACTCCTCCGGGACCTACTACCTGGACAGGAGTATAGTTATATAAAACAGTTGTTCCATCTCCTCGTTGTCCAAGACTATTTTCTCCCCAAGCCCATACAGTGCCGTCTGATTTTAGAGCAAGAGAGTGATGATAACCCGCAGAAATTTTAATAATATCCGTTAAATAGCCAGATCCATTTGGGCCTACTACCTGAACAGGAGTAAGACGCATTTCTGTAGTAGTATTATCTCCTAATTGCCCAGCATGATTTGCTCCCCAAGCCCATACAGTGCCGTCTGATTTTAGAGCAAGAGAGTGCCAATCATTACTGTCAATTGCTATAATATTTGTTAAATAACCAGATCCTCCGACTCCTTTTACCTGGACAGGAGTGTATTTTGTAATTGTAGTTCCGTCTCCTAGCATTCCATGTATGTTATATCCCCAAGCCCATACAGTGCCGTCTGATTTTAGAGCAGTTGCAGAATACCATCCACCACTAATTGAAGTAATACTTGTTAAATAACCGGATCCTCCAGGTCCTCTAACTTGGATAGGAGTAAGACGAGAAGTAGTAGTTCCGTCCCCAAGTTTGCCCGACCAATTATCTCCCCAAGCCCATACGGTTCCGTCATTTTTTAAAGCCAGAGAGAAACGACCTCCTGCAGCAACACTTTTGACATTGGTTAAATAATTTACTCCTCCGACTCCTTTTACTTGAATAGGAACAGTTCTACTCACTGTTGTTCCGTCTCCAAGCTGTCCATTTGTATTTGATCCCCAAGTATAAACCACTCCGCTGTTTGTAACAGCAATAGAATGATAAGCTCCTCCATCAATTTGAACAAGAGGATCAAGGTGATATTCACAAGAACCATCATCCGTATCCGCAACAGGATTATAATTCAAAGCTTCAAAGTCGGTGCATCCGAAAACCGGATCAGGATACGTGCAAGAGCTATCGTCTATTTCAGCATCAGGATTAAAGTTATTCGCTTCCGGATCCGTACATCCGTAAATTATCGGATCTGTTCCCCACAGTACTAAAACGGGAGTATCGCTGTTTGTCGTAGTGTTATTTCCAAGCTGTCCATATATATTATATCCCCAAGTCCAAATAGTGCTATTGCTTTTTAAAGCAACGGAATGATAAGAACCTCCGGCAATTGAAATAATATCGGTTAAATAACCAATCCCGTCTTTCCCTTTTACCTGAACGGGAGTACTCTTGCTTGAAGTGGTATCATCCCCAAGCTGGCCGTTATAATTCCATCCCCAGGCAAAAACGGTTCCGTCTGATTTTAGGGCCAAAGAATGAGAATGACCGCCTGAAATTTCTTCAATGTCAGTTAAATAATCTACTCCTCCTACTCCTTTAACCTGAACCGGGGTTTGCTTTTCTATAAGGCCTGATCCGTCTCCAAGCTGGCCGTTATAATTTCTTCCCCATGTAAAAACGGTTCCGTCATCTTTTAAAGCCATAGAATGAACGTATCCCGCAGAAATAGCAGCAACATTTGTTAAATATCCTTCTCCTCCTACTCCATTAACTTTTACAGGAGAAGTACTGTTTGTTTGATAAGTATCAACATCTCCCAATTGGCCAACTACGTTTTCTCCCCAAGCATAAACCGTTCCATCGGATTTTAGTGCTAAAGAATGAAGGCCTCCTGCGGCAATTGCGACAATATCGGTTAAATAGCCACTTCCACTTACTCCTCTTACCTGGACGGGAGTAAGCTTATCTGTCGTAGTACCGTCTCCAAGCTGGCCCGAACCATTTCTTCCCCAAGCCCATACGGTTCCGTCATTTTTTAAAGCCAGAGAGAAACGACCTCCTGCAGCGATGTTTATAACATTTTCTAAAAGTCCGGCTCCTCCTGGACCTTTAACCTCTACAGGAACAACTCTGCTTGTTGTAGTATTATCCCCAAGCTGGCCGTAGGCATTCCATCCCCACGCATAAACTGTTCCGCCTGTTGCAAGCGCAAGAGAATGATTCCCCCCGGCTGCAACTTCTATAATATTAGTTAGGCCTATTGTTCCGTCTGTGCTTTTAACTTGTACAGGGATGCGCCTGTTTGTCTGAGTTCCATCTCCAAGCTGTCCAATATTATTATATCCCCAAGCATAAACCGTTCCATCGTCAAGAAGAGCAACAGTATGATTTCCGGCTCCGGTTTCCTTTCCTGATGAAATTTGAGCAATTGATCCTTCAAAAACCGGCTCATCTTCAAAAAGAACTTTGACAGGAAAATGCCTATCTGTTGTAGTTCTATCCCCTAATTGTCCCCATCCGTTATATCCCCAAGCCCAAGCAGTGCCATCTTCTCTTGTTGCAAGAGAATGTTTCCATCCCGCCGCAATACCGACAATATCGGTCAAATATCCTATTCCAAAAGGACCTTTAACTTGAACGGGGGTACTTCTGTTTGTTGTAGTATTATCTCCTAATTGCCCTGATCCATTATACCCCAAAGCGTAAACCGTGCCGTCATCAAGAAGAGCAAGAGAATATGCGTTCCCTGCGGCAACGCTAGCAACATTTGTTAAATATCCTTCTCCTCCCACTCCTTTTACCTGGACCGGAGTACTTCTATTTGTCGTAGTATTATCTCCCAATTGGCCAACTACGTTTTCTCCCCAAGCCCAAACGGTTCCGTCTGATTTTAGAGCAAGGGAATGATAATCTCCTGCGGCAATTGCGACAATATCGGTCAAATATCCTTCTCCTCCCACTCCTTTTACTTGGACGGGAGTATGCTTATTTACCGTAGTTCCGTCTCCAAGCTGGCCAATACCATTATATCCCCAAGAGTAAACCGTACCGTCTGATTTTAGGGCAAGAGTATGATAAACCCCTGCAGCAATGTCCGTAATACTGGTCAAATATCCTTCTCCTCCCACTCCTTTTACTTGGACGGGAGTACTTCTGTTTGTCGTAGTATCATCTCCTAAATAGCCGTAATAATTTCTTCCCCAGGCATAAACGGTTCCGTCTGATTTTAGAGCAAGGGAATAATCATTGCCTATCCCTATTGCTATAATATTTGTTAAATAACCCGATCCTCCAACTCCTTTGACTTGGATAGGAGTGTAACTTGTCGTAAAATTAATCCCAAGCTGGCCGTAATTGCCATATCCCCAAGCCCAAACGGTTCCGTCTGATTTTAGAGCAAGGGAATGATAATATCCTGCCTTAACGTCCAAAGCATCAGTAAAATAATTCATTGAGCTTTTTACTTTGGAGGGAATAAGAACCGGAGTAGTCCAATCTACTGTGCTGCTATCTCCAAGCTGGCCGTAATTATTTCTTCCCCAAGCATAAACGGTTCCGTCTTCTCTTACAACGAGAGAATGCAAAAATCCAGCCGCAATTTGAGAGGGCCTGCTATACGAATATTCACATGAATTGTCATCTGTTACCGCCTCCGGATTATAATTTACAGCATTCTCGTCCGTGCATCCTTCAACAGGAACAGGAGGTTCTCCCTCTTCTCCAACAGCCGGAAGATCGCACGTTCTTGAAGGGGCAGCGGTATTTGTAATCGTGTCATTGCCAAGCTGGCCATAATTGTTTCTTCCCCAAGAATAAACAATTCCTTCTTCTTTTAAAGCAAGAGAATGATTGTCTATTCCTGCGGAAATTGAAGAAACATTTGTAAGTTCATTCTCTCCTCCCTCATCCTTTACCTTTACGGGAGTTCTTCTTGTTGTTATGCTTGCATCCCCAAGCTGGCCATAATTGTTTCTTCCCCAAGAATAGACAGTTCCGTCTGATTTTAGAGCAAGGGAATGAGATCCTCCTGCGGAAATTGCAGAAATATTGGATAAGTTTCCTTCTCCTCCGACTCCTTTTACTTGGACTGGAACAGAGCTATCTACAGAATCATCATTTCCAAGCTGTCCGTAATTATTATATCCCCAAGCATAGACGGTTCCGTCTGATTTTAGAGCAAGGGAAAACCAAACTCCGGCAGATACGTCTATAATATCGGATAAATTTCCTTCTCCTCCGACTCCTTTTACTTGGACAGGAACAAGACGCTCAGTGGTACTATTATCTCCAAGCTGGCCATTGTCATTTTTTCCCCAAGCCCAAACGGTTCCGTCTGATTTTAGAGCAAGGGAATGATAATCTCCTGCAGCAATAGCAGAAACACTAGTTATGCTAACTTGAATTGGAACATGCCTTTCTGTCGTACTATTATCTCCAAGCTGGCCATAATTGTTGTATCCCCAAGCGTAGACCGTGCCGTCTGATTTTAGAGCAAGAGAATGAAAATATCCCGCAGCAACACTTGTAGCATTGGTCAAATTGCCGGAACCTCCGACTCCTTTTACTTGGACTGGAAGAGAACTGTTTGTCGTACTATCGTCTCCCAGTTGTCCTCCTCCGTTAAACCCCCAGGCATAAACGGTTCCGTCTGATTTTAGAGCAAGAGAATGATAAGCTCCGGCGGCAATTCCTTCTGCATTTTCAAAAAAATCATCTCCTGTTGAATCTTTAACTTGAACTCCGCTAAGTCTTTCAAGAGTAGTATTATCTCCCAACTGTCCTGCGCTATTGTAACCCCAGGCAAAAACAGTGCCGCCTGCTCTAATACCAAGAGAATGATAAGCTCCAGCTTCAATTTCAACTACAAGCCCAGGACTTAAATTCCAAATTTTAACCGGCGTAAATCTGCTTTCTACCGTATCATCTCCCAATTCTCCGTAATCATTTAGCCCCCAAGCGTAAACTGCCCCGTCGCTTCCAACAGCAAAGGAATTTCTATGTCCCGTCCCAATTGTTTCAATTCCAGTTAAACTTCCAACTCCGCCTATTCCCTTAACTTCAACAGGAGTAGAAATGTAATCAGATCCAACTCCTACTCCCAAACCGCCATAAAGATTGCTTCCCCAGGCATAAACGGTTCCGTCTGATTTTAGAGCAAGAGAATGATACCATCCGCTTGCAATAGCAACAATATCAGTTAAATAATCAACTCCTCCTACTCCTTTTACTTTGACGGGAGCAGAACTATGCTCTGTAGTATTGTCTCCAAGCTGGCCGTACCAATTATTTCCCCAAGTATAAACGGTTCCGTCTTCAAGAAGAGCAAGAGAATATGCGCTTCCTGCAGCAACACTTATAGCATTAGTTAAAAATCCTTCCCCTCCAACTCCTTTTACTTGGACTGGAGTATATCTATCCGTAGTACTATTATCTCCAAGCTGGCCATGTTCATTCTTACCCCAAGCATAAACAGTTCCGTCTTCTCTTAAGGCAACTGTGTGTTCGTTTCCTCCTGCAACTTGCAAGACATTGGTAAGATAACCGCTTCCTCCAACTCCTTTTACTTGAACGGGAGTATTGCTATCCGTAGTACTATTGTCTCCAAGCTGTCCGTACTGATTGCCTCCCCATGCAAAAACGGTGCCGTCTTCTCTTATCGCAAGAGAATGCCACCATCCTGTCCCAATTCCTTTAATGTTTGTTAAATTCCCGGTTCCTCCGACTCCTTTTACTTGGACGGGAGCATATTTTGTAATTGTAGTTCCGTCTCCAAGAGCTCCATACAAGCTTCTTCCCCAAGCATAAACTGTTCCGTCTGATTTTAGGGCCAAAGAATGCCAGCCCCTTCCTGTAACTTCAATAATACTTGTTAAATAATCAACTCCTCCAACTCCTTTTACTTGGACTGGGGTATGTCTTTCCGTAACACTGTTGTCTCCAACTTGTCCGTAATTATTTCTTCCCCAAGCCCATACCGTGCCGTCTTCTCTAAGAGACAAAGTATGATCGCTTCCTCCGATTTGAAGAATTAAGCTTTCTTCCGTATAGCATCCTGTATCAATTATTACTCCGTTTCCATCATCATCACCATCATCATCGTCATCGTCTTCATCTCCGCCAACCGTAGCGCTTGTACATCCCTGATTTCCAAATTTAGCGCTTATATTGTCTTTGATATAGAAATAGAGGCCGCTGTTTAACAATGCCGAAATGCAGTAATTGTCATCTTTAGCAAAACAGGCAACGGTTCCTTCGTTTGCAGTTATATCATTTTGAATAACATCAAGCCCTCTTTCAGTTGATAAAGATGTTTCGCTAGAGCAAAGAGCATCATACTTTCCGTCATTAAGATGCACTATCTCCGCTATCGATTCTATCTGAGCTATTGCAAGAGCAATTCTTGTATCTTTGGTTTGTTCTCTTGAACTAGACAAATACCCGACAGCCATTGAAGACATTATTCCAATAACTGCAGTTACTATTAAAAACTCAATAAGAGTAAAACCTTTGAATATTTTTCTTTTTTTTGTTCGGCTTAACATTTTATTATTTTTTAATTTCTATATTTTAAAAATTATTCAAGGTC
>JAQVFW010000004.1 GCA_028697015.1 Candidatus Paceibacterota bacterium | reverse complement strand
TGCGCGCCGGACAGTCAGACCAAAGCCACTTAATCCCTCTTTTCTTAAAGGGAATTAGGGAGCAGGATGCCATAAGTCACGGCGCGCAAAGCTGCGTGACATCTTCAGTTTAACATAGAATGTCAGATAGATTGGCTCGCAATTCTATAGACGGCGGACGAATAATTTACTTGGTAGATACTGGCAAAATTACCACGCTAAAATTTCCTACTTTTTGGTTTGATCCGACGCCACAGGGAAAATTTATGTTGTCCATTGCTTTTGGGCAATCAAAATATTATGTGGATAATCTTTCTGAAAATATAAAGAGGGGTATTCGCCAGAAATTACGGAATGGTATTTGGCCCGCTTGGGCACCACTTGGCTATGTGAACGACAAAAACGCACGCTGTATCGCCGTGGATAAGGAAAAGGCAATATATCAAGCGGGCTTTTGAAATGTACGCCACTGGCGAATACCCCCTCGCTCAAATCCGAAAGATTATCAATTCCTTGGGCTTGGTTGGCAAGAAAGGCAAAATGCTTTCCGTCTCAAATTATCAGTATATGCTGAAAAATAAAATCTATTATGGAATGATTGAGTATAACGGTGAATTGTATGACGGAAAGCATGAACCGATTATCACAAAAAAACTTTTTGATTTATGCCAAGAAGTGATGATGAGGAAATCAAAACCGAAAACGCCAAAATTGAAGCCATATGTTTACCGCGGACTTTTCCGTTGTGGTGAGTGCGGTTGTTTTATTACCACCGAAACACAAAAAGGACATAACTATTTACGATGCACTAAAAGAAAAGTCCGCTGTTCGCAGAAGTATACAAGAGAAGAAATCATCACTTCTCAAATAAAGGAAGAAATCAAAAAAGTTTCTTTGTCTTCCGCTTGGGCAAACGCTTCAATCAATTATTTTGAAAAAGAAAAAATGAAAATTGCCCAAGCGGAAAGCTCTTTCGCCCAAAAAGCGAGAAATGAGCTTGTGGAAATAGAAGTAAAGCTTGATCGCTTGCTTGATTTGCAACTGGACGGCAATTTATCGCAAGCGGAATATACCGCCAAAAAGCACAGGATCATTCTCGCTAAAAAAGATTTGGAAGAAAAAATCAACGCTTTTAGGCGAAAGAGCAATAATCGGTTCGAACTTGCCATTGCCTTTCTAAAAGACGCCAACCAAGCCGAAAAATACGCTCAACAAGAAAATCCCGAAAGGATTCGGGATTTTCTCAAAAAGATTGGTTCGAACTTCCGCATTGCCGACCGCACGCTGGCGTGCGACTTCAAAAATGCCTTCAAAATAGCGGAAAAATACCATGCCGAGGCGCTTTGCGCCGAGGCAACATCTTACGATTTCACAAAAAGTGAAAATTGGCGGAGGGGGTGGGATTCGAACCCACAAGTCCTTACGGACACCGGTTTTCGAAACCGGCGGAATAGCCGTTATCCGACCCCTCCAATGTGTCCTCATCCCGACTTGAACGGGAATCTCAAGCTCCGGAGGCCTGCGCTCTATCCAATTAAGCTATGAGGACAAAGATGTGGCAACAAGATATATGTTTTTTCTATTCCCTCTTTCATTCTCTATCTGTCCTGTTTCTTTTACCTCAAAGTTCGCTTCTTTTGCAAGTTCACTTAATTCTTTTTCTGAAAAAGAGTGGTAATACCTGTTTGCCTTTTTTCCCCATGGCTCTAAGATATCTTTAAAGTCAAGTTTTGACATTCCAATAAGCTTTAAAAGAAAATACTTAAGAATAAGTTTTTTCTCTTCTTTTCTGTGAAATTTCCAAACAGTTAGAATAACAAGGCCATTATCTTTTAAAACTCTTCTTACTTCTTTTAAAAACTGAAGGCGGAACTCTTTTGAAGGAATATGGTGAAAGACGGCAACAGAAACCACTTTGTCAAAATGTTTGTCCGGAAAAGGAATATTAAGAGCGTCTCCTGTTCTAAAATCAGCAAAGAGATGCTTCTTTTTTGCAATCTCAATAAGTTTTTCGGAATTATCAATGCCAATATATTCCGTTTTCTTTTTTTGGAAATAGGAATAATAGCGGCCGTTTCCGCAACCAAGGTCCAAAACCTTATCTCCTTTTTTAATATATTTATCAAGCAAGGGTTTTAATTCTTCCCATAAATACTCCCTTGTCCTTGAAAAATCATCGGAAATAAAGTTATAATCCTCTCGAACCTTATTTATAATATATTTGGCGTAATCTTCTTTCATTATGGATAAAATAGCAGAAGAATTAATAAAAAGCAAAATAGAGACATTGAAAGACATTGATTCTTTCAGAAAATCCCTGGCTAAGAAACTTAAAATTTCGACTGTCTCAAATGTCGATTTAATTAAAGCATACCACAAAATACCCCTCTCTAAAAGAAATAAAAATCTAAAAAACCTTCTTGTTAAAAAAAGAATTCGCTCTTTGTCCGGAGTATCTGTTGTTTCCGTTTTAACCAAGCCCTACCCGTGTCCCGGAAAATGCATATACTGCCCGAGTGAAAAAGGAATGCCCAAAAGCTATTTAAGTAACGAGCCGGCGGTAATGCGGGCCATTTTAAACAGTTTTGACCCTTACAAACAAACCTCTTCAAGATTAAAAGCTTTAAAAATGGCGGGGCATAATACCGACAAGGTTGAACTTATTGTCATAGGAGGAACATGGTCTTATCTTCCCCAAAAATATCAAAAGTGGTTTATAAAAAGATGCTTTGAGGCCTGCAATAATAAAAAAAGCAAAACTCTTTTGGAAGCCCAAAGAAAAAACGAAAAATCAAAACAAAGGATGATAGGCCTTACTTTGGAAACAAGGCCGGACTTCATTACAAAGGAAGAAGTGGAATTCATGAGAAATCTAGGAGCGACAAGAATAGAACTTGGCGTTCAAAGCACAGATGAAAATGTCTTAATGCACAATAAAAGAGGGCATAAAAGGAAAGAAATAATAGAGGCGACAAAAATCTTAAAAGATGCCGGATTTAAAATTTGCTACCATATAATGCCAAATCTTTTCAAATCAACACTAAAAAAAGATATTGAGATGGCCAAAGAAATTTTCAATAATCATAACTTTCGGCCGGATATGATTAAAATATATCCCTGCGCGATTATAAAAGGAACCCCTCTTTATAAAAAATGGGAAAAGAAAGAATATTTTCCCTATAGTGAAAAAGATCTGATTTATCTTCTAAAAGAAACAAAAAAAGAAGTTCCAAAATATTGCCGAATCCAGCGCCTTATAAGAGACATTCCTTCTCAAAGCATTATCGAAGGGCCGGCCAAAATATCAAATCTCAGGCAGATAATAAAAAAAGAAGCGGAGAAAGAAGGTTGGAAGTGCAAATGCATAAGATGCAGAGAGGTAAAAGAAAACTACAATCCGAAAGAAAAACTCTTCCTTTTCAGGGAAAATTACGATGCCTCAGAAGGAAAAGAAATATTTCTTTCCTTTGAAAATAAAAATCAAGAAAAACTTTATTCTCTTCTTCGTCTTAGAATAAAAGACAATTTTGCGATAATAAGGGAAGTTCATACTTACGGACGAGTTCATTCTTTACTGAAAGGAAAAGATATTTCTCCCCAGCATAAAGGACTTGGAAAAAAGTTAATAAAAGAAGCCGAGAAAATAGCAAAGAAAGAATTCAAGGCAAAAAAAATATCCGTTATCTCGGGAGTGGGAGTAAGAGATTATTACAGATCGCTTGGTTACAAATTGGAAAATACTTATATGGTAAAGCCGCTTTGATAATACTCTCTTATTCTATTTATATAAAAATAAAGAATACGAAAATCAGCTTTAGTATATTTTTAAAATCCAAGCCCATTATTTAACTCAACGGTACTTTTTAAAGTAGAATAGTCATCAGCTAAACCCTTGATACCCTTATAACCCCCGAGCAGGGAACAATCTCAATTCCCCTTTTCTCAAGTTCGTCCAAGAAAAGATTAACGCCTATTGAGTCAGAAGAAATATGCCCGGCAATGACAACATTGATGTTTGCATTTTCAGCTTCTCTTTTATGTTCTTCTGAAATATGCATTCCCACTACCGTTCCTATCCCGACTTGAGCCATTTTTTCATAGAGTTTGGGAGAACCTTCCGTCCCTCCCGTAATTTCAGTAAGAGCTATTTTCCCGCAGCGATTCTCTAAAGAGCCGACAAAAACTTTAGGCCCGACTCCTATTTTTGACGCCTCTTTGTATTCCTGTATCTCATTTAAAGAATCCATCAAATCCTCTATTCTTTCCGGACTGTCTTTTTCTATTTTTTCTTTCAAAAACTTTGCAGCCAGATTATCGCAAGGAGTATGAAGACACATAATATTAAAGCCCAATAATTCCGCTGCATTAACCGTTCTTTGGTGATTAACCTTGTTTACTCCTCTTGCAACTTCGCTTATTCTTTCTCTCATCAACTTTTCGGCAATGTTTATAGGAAGGCCGTATTGATTAAGAACATCACACTGCAATTCCATTACATCGGCTAAATTGGCAAGTCCCTTGCCCAAAGGATGATGAGAAATTATCAAATCAACATTATTAAGTTCCTTGGCAAGAAGGATTTCAGCCGGTTCAACGTCTATTCCGACAAGAACTTTCTTTATATCTTTATCGTTTGCAACATGAAGTATTAAAGAGTCGGAATAAGGATTGCTTAAAGAATCAAGGTCAAAACCCTCTTTTTCTTTTTCACTCAGTTTCTCAAATTTTTCCTTCTTTCTTTTAAGATTTTTTTCAATTGAGGAATTTTCCCTGAAATCAGCGTCAATTCCCATTTGAAGAGCAAGATTGTATATTTCTTTTATTTTCATTTTATTTATTGGCTTTTGCCTTTTCTTTTGAAAAAAAGGCAGACAAATTTAAATTTTTATACAATTCTTCAATTAACTTTTTCTGCATCGAAAAATCAAGAACTTCCTTTCTTATTCTCGCCTTTTTTGCTCTTATGTGCTTTCTTAACGATTTTGACAATCTTTTCTTTTTATCCATAAATTTAAAAATATTAACGATTTTTACTATTTAAATATTAAAACAAAAACAAGGCAGAAAGGCAAGAAATAATATTTTCTTCAAAAAGATTTTTTATCGGAATTCTTTTTCAGTTTCAAAAGTTCCTCTTTTGCTATCTTCCTGTCGTCCCAAGGAATTTTCCTTCCGTTTGAAATACACATCCAAACTTCAGAACCCTTGCCTGTAATAACAACAATATCATTTGAATTTGCAGAAGACATTGCTTTTGAAATGGCCTCTTTTCTATCCAATATCTTTTGCCCTTTTCCTTCTGTACTTTTTGCCACTTCCTCTATTATCTTCAAAGGATCTTCATCATAAGGGTCTTCGTTTGTGATTATAATCTCATCGCAATAAGAGAGGGCAATTTTCCCAAAAACAGGCCTTTTCCATTTATCCCTTCCTCCTCCGCAAGAGCCCAAAACGCAAATCATTTTTCCTTTTTTGATATTAAAAAGAGTTTTATAGACCGCTTCAAGAGATACGGGAGTATGAGCATAATCAACAATCACAAGAGGATTTCTAGAAACAATTTCCATTCTTCCTTCAATAAAAACCTTTTTTAAGGCCCTGCTTGATATTTCAAGCGAAACGCCTTCTGAAAGAGCCGTCATGGAAGCTAAAAGAGCATTATATGCATTGAATCTTCCAAGAACCGGCAAATTAAATTCCACTCCTTTTATCTTAAAATCAATTCCTTTTTCCGTTTCTTTTATTTCTTCTGCCTCTATTTTATTTTTACCGAGAATAATTTTCTTTTCAGAAGGAATTTTAACGAAAAAAGAAGCATTTTCATCATCTCCGTTTATTACATGGGTTTTTTTTGTTTTTTTAAAAAGCTTCAATTTTGCATCGCGGTAATTTTCAAAGCTTCCGTGCGATTCAATATGCTCCAAAGAAAGATTCGTAAAAACGGCAACATCAAAATCAATAAAAAGATGGCGATACTGCTTTATACCTTCTGACGTTACTTCAAGAACAAAGTAATCGCAGTTTTCCCTTACTGCCTGTCTTAAAAGTTTTTGAAGCTTAAAACGGCCGGGCATTGTCATTTTAAGGCGGTTTTTCCACTCTTTTTCTTTTATTTTGAATATAGAAGAAGAAGAAAGGGCAACATTATATTCCGCCTCTTTTAAAATGGCGAAAATAAAATTGGTTGTCGTTGTTTTTCCTTTTGTCCCCGTTACCCCTATAACTTTTATTTTTTTTGAAGGGAAGCGGTATATCAAAGCTCCTAAAAAAGCCAATGAAAAATGATAGATATCTTTTAAAAAATTAATTAACATAGTTTTTACAATCCTTTCTCTGCCAAGACCTTCAGGGCGATTTTGATTTTCTCTTCAACGGTTTTCCCTTCAAAATCAATTTCCGAAATAGTTTCCCTTGCCTTTTGGCGCGAAAAACCAAGATTAACCAGTGACTCAAGAACAACATCTCCTTTATTATGGGAAGCTCCTTTTTTTATTTTCTCTCCAAGTTCAAAAAGAATAGCCATCGCTTTCTTCTTTCCGATTCCGGAAATTCCATAGAGAAGTCCTTCGTCTTGCTTTAATATTCTTTCTTTTAAAGATTTCAAAGTTCCTATTGAAGATATTTCAAGGGCGGCCTTCGGCCCCACCCCCCTTATTTTTTCTACAGTTTCAAAAAACTCAAGCTCTTCTGAATTTAAAAAACCATACAAGTTAAGGGCGTTTTCTTTCACCTCCAAAAAAGAAAAAAAAGATATTTTTTCGTTTTCTTTTATTTTTAAAATATTTTTTTGGGATAAAAAAATCTTATACCCGATTCCGTTTGAAAAAAGAACAACGTACTTCTCCTTTTTTAAGATAATTTTTCCTTCAAGATAAGATATCATATTTTTATTATAACCCTCTTTCTTCATTAAATAAAGGGAGCGCAAGTTTTCTTTTGCGCTCCTATTTCAAAAGAGCATTATTTTTTCAAATAATCTTCCAATTTTTCCACAAACCTTTCCTCTTTTTGCTTCTTTTGCCAGGCAACGACAAGCCGATGCCCGAAATAGCGAACAAAGTCCCTTTTCCAGGCACTGTGCCAAACAGACCATCCTCTCAGAAAATAGTCAAAAGGAAAAAGAACCGTTCTCAGACAGAGGCGGAAAAAGCTTGAAAATCCATAAAATCCCCTCATTATCCTTATAGGAAGCTCTTGAAATTCCCTGACGGTCATATCATCAGGAATAAAACAAGCTGTATTCCCGTCATATTTTTTCCAAGGAACCACACTAAGAGGAAAAATCCTTCCTTCTTCTTCAAGCCGCGCTCTTAATTCCGTTCCCGGAAGGGGAATAGGATGAAGGACTTGAACGCTATCAAGTCCGGCCTTCCTAATAAAACGGGAAAATATTTTAGCCCTCTCTTTTCCGTTTTTTGGGGATTTGTTGCCGCCTTTTTTAGGATACCCGAAAATAAACATGCCATGCACCCAAAAATATTTTCGAAGAATCTTCGTCCATTCAACCATTTTTGAAGAAGAATATCCCTTTTTCATGGCTTTCAAGTCCTCCGTTTCAGGGGACTCATAGCCAACAAAAACGCTGGAAACCCCAGCTTCTTTCATTAGCTCTAGAAATTCCGGCTTTTTTGCGGTTTCAAGCCGCGTTTGAACATTAATTCTTAGAGAATTGTTAAATTTTTCCCTAACCATTTCAAAAAAGCGAAAAGTCCCTTCAAAATCCTCCTCCATTCTATCATCAACAAGAAAGAACTTTTTAGCTCCTCTTGCTGAATTCAGCAAGCTGACCAAATTAAACAAATATTCAGGACTCTGCCAGCGGGATTTTCCCCTGACGCTGCAGAATTCGCAGAGTTTAGAACAGCCCCTTATTCTCCCTATCGGATAAATTTTTACCTTGGCATACTTTAGCAGGCCAAAGTCGGGAAAAGGAAGATTGTCTAAATTCGGAAATTCCAAGCGTCCTTTTGCAATGACAGGATGTTTTTTATCCAGAAAAGAAATTCCGGGAATTTCAAAAAGGGAAACTTCCCTTCCTGAAAAAACATCTAAAATTTTTCCAATCGCTCCTTCTCCTTCTCCGTGAACCACAACATGAATATCATGTTCAAGCTGTTCTTTTGGAAAGTTAAAAGCGTGCCAGCCGCCGGCTACGGTAAAAGCCCCCTGATTGCGATAAAATTTGGCAAGCTCCCAAACCCTCTCAATCGTGCTTGTAAGTCCGCAATAAAATCCTACCGCGCTTGCAGGCCTTTCTTTTTGAAGAAAAGAATGGTCCGGAAGGCCTAAAAAACGATGACCGCGGTAATTATTTTCATCAATAACTTCAACTTGCCAATTTGTGGTAAGATTGGCGGCAGTTGCAACCATAATAGGCCCAAGAGCCGTTGTAAAACGAGCGGCCCGAGAATAAATATTTACCTCCGGAAAAGAAGGAATAATGATTCTAAAAAGCTTTTGAGTTTTCATCTTTTCTCCTTCTGTTTAAAAAGAGCTGTTAACCAAAGTAAAAAGAGCTTGTTTTGATGATATAACAGGAAAACTCCTTTGACAAGTTTGGCTTTTATATGCTAGCATATAAAATCATGCCAACAACAAAATCTGCGCAAAAGGCGCTTTTACAAAATAAAAAAAGGAGGATTGAAAACAGAAATTCAATCAAAAAAAGCCGAGGACTTGTTAAAAAAGTCAATTTATTGATTGGAAAGAAAGAGAAAGAAGAAGCAAAAAAAATGATTCCCGAAATTTACAAGGCCCTGGATAAGGCGGCAAAAAAGGGAGTAATAAAGAAAAAAAACGCTTCAAGAAAAAAGTCACGGCTTACCAAGGCAATCCAAAAGCTAGAGAGCGGCAATTAAAAGCTCTAAAGACAATTCCTTTTGATTTTTACCTGTTTTAATATCCAGGTCGGCTTTTGTTAAATATTTATAAATCTCTTTTAGTTCCGGCAAAGTAAATTTTAAAGATTGATTATAGGTTTTTCTAAAGACGAAAGGATGCATTTTTGTCTTTTTAAGAATACTACTGTAATCTTCTCCTCTTTCAAGAAGGTCTTTAACAGTTAAAATATTTCTGAATTGGTAAATAATCATAGTTAAAAGATAAAGAGGATTTTCTCCTTTTTCAATATGAGATCGAATATGCCCTATCGCCTCTTTTTTCTTTTTTTCAGCTATAGCGTCAATTGTCTTAAAAATCTCGCTTTTAATATCAAAGCAAGTTAACTTTTTTATGTCTTCTTCCGTTATCTCTTTCTTTTCCGAAAAACAGGAAATTTTAATGATTTCATTGCTCGCTTTCCACAGATCCCCTTTAACGGAAGATGCAAAAAGAAAAAGAGCTTTTTCATCTATCGTCTTTCCGTATTTTTCAAATTCCTTTTTAATCCATTTTTTAAGATTTGCCCCGCTTAAAAAATCAAATTTCTGCAAGGAAGATTTTTCTTTCAATATCTTAAAGGTCTTCTCTTTTTCATCCACTTCTTCTTCTGAAAGTAAAAATATATTTTCAGAAGAAACAAAACTGTCTATTTCTTCTAAAAATTCGTCTTTTTTTGAGAAAACGCCAGAAAGAAGATAAAGCTTTTTTTCTTCAAATATTGACTTTTGAGAAGATTGAACGGCAATTTCTTTCATTGAAAAATTATCCCTAAGACAATCAAAGCGCCTTAAATTAACGCCGCTTTTATGTTTTTCGCCATAACGGGAAATAATCTCTCTTGTCTTTTCCCTTATTCTATAAGTATCTTTTCCGTAAAGAAAAATAATCATAATATTTGGCAATTTGGGCAAAAATGAGCGCTCCTCCCTCCTATTTTTATCCTTTCTATTTTTTCTTTGCAAGCAAAACAGTTTTTTCCGGTTCTTCTGTATACTTTATGCTCTTTTTGGAATTCTCCCTTGCTTCCGTCAACTCTCCGATAATCACTCATGCTGTCGCCTTTCAATTTCAATGATAATTTAAGAATTTCTTGCGAGAATTTGAAAATAAGTTTTATTTCCTCTTTACTTAAAGAATCTGCTTTTTTAAAAGGATGTATTTTTGATTTCCAAAGGATTTCATCGGCATATATATTGCCTATTCCGGAAACCAGTTCTTGATTCATTAAAACCTGCTTTATCTTTCCTTTTTGATTCTTAATCTTTTCAAAAAAATTATCAAAAGAAATTTCAAAAATATCAGGCCCTAAAAGGCGAAAATCCGGCTCTTCTTTGGATAATTCCATTTTGGCAAATTTTCTAAGATCAGAAAGAGAAAGCATAAATCCGTCTTCAAAGAAGAAAACTACTCTTATAAAAAGATTCATCGGGTCATTCAAAGGGCCCTCTTTCTGAGAAACCCATCTTTTTTCATTAAATGTCCATTTTCCAAAAAGAAAATGCCCGGTCATTTTTAAATGAGTTAAGAGAAAATAATTTCCCGACAGGACAAAAACGATATTTTTTCCTTTTCTGAATATTTTTTCAATCCGCCTCCCAATAATTTCTTTTTTAAAAAGAGAAAAGTTTTTGGGCTTTTTTATTATATTAGGAGTATCCGTCCAAACATCTTTAATCGTTTTTCCGATTATTTTTTCCTTAAGATCAAGGACTATTGTTTCAACTTCGGGCAATTCAGGCATTTTTTTAGCAAAAAAGGTTAAAAAATAAGAGGCGACAGCAAAGCGCCTCCAAATTTTTGTTTATTAATTCAACTTTAAACAAAGGTTGCTTTATTTCAAAAATTCCTTTATTTTTTCGATTATCTCAAGCGGCGTATGGTGCGCTTTGACCAAAAAATCAACAGCTCCCATTTTCAGTCCTCTTTCAATATCTTCCCTTTGGCCAAGATTTGAAATGATTATAACAGGAATTCCTTCAAGAGCAGAATCTTCTTTCAATCGCTCTAAAACATCAAAGCCGTCAATTCCCGGAAGAATCAAATCAAGGAGAACAAGAGAAGGCTTTTCTTCTTTCGCCTTCTTTACCCCTTCTTCTCCGTCAGCAGCTTCAACGATCTCATATCCTTCTTTGGAAAGTTTCTGGGATATAAGCTCCCTTAGGAACTTATCATCCTCAACTATTAAAATTTTCTTGTCCATAGATTTATTTCTTTTTTTTATTTTATCTTATTTAAAAAATAAGGCAAGTGGCTTTTTAAGTCAAACATCAGCACACCGTTTATTATAATACATTGTTTTTCTAAAGCAAGAGGGAGTTTAAAAATTTGACAAAAGTTTTTCCTTAATATAAAATGAAGATGCTGTCCGTTCAAGAAAAACGGGCATTTTAATTAAAAAAATATGGACTTAAAAAATTTCACATCGGCAATCACCCAAATATCGGAAGAAAAAGGAATACCAGAGGAAAGCGTAATAGAAAGTATTGAGACGGCCATAGCCGCGGCATATAAAAAAGAATATGCCGGAAAAGCCCAGATTATAAAAGCAAAGCTGGATAAAGCAACCGGCCGGGCTTCTTTTTGGCAAATAAAAAATGTTCTCTCCGAGGATATGATTTATTCCGAGGAAGAGCTTGAAGCGCTAAAAGACAATTTTTCTCAAGAAGAAGCGGAGAAGGGCAAAAAACCGGAAGAAGAAGAAAAAAAAATAAGATTCAATCCTGAGCGCCATATAATGATTGACGAAGCAAAAAAAATCGACAAAAAACTAAAACCGGGAGACGAGCTTAAAATTCCCCTTGAAGAGAAAGAATCTTTTGGCAGAATTGCCGCCCAAACAGCAAAGCAAGTTATTCTTCAAAAAATAAGAGAAGCTGAAAGAAGCACGATTTTGAGCGAATATAAAGACAAAGAGGGTGAGATAATATCGGGCGTTATACAAAGAATAGAAGGAAAGAATATCTATGTCGATATAGGAAAAACACTTGGAATTCTTCCGAAAGAAGAACAAGTTTACGGAGAATTTTACAAGCCAAACCAGCGCCTTAAGGTATATGTTTTAAAAACCGATGAGACCCCAAAAGGGCCTGTTGTCGTTCTTTCAAGGGCACATCCCAAAATGGTTTCAAAGCTTTTTGAAATTGAAGTTCCGGAAATAGCCCAAGGAACTGTAGTCATTAAGGCAATAAGCAGAGAACCGGGTTCTCGTTCAAAGATAGCAGTAGAATCAAAAGCCAAAGGAATTGACCCAATAGGAAGCACTGTCGGACAAAGAGGTTCAAGAGTTATGGCTGTAATAAGCGAGCTTGGAGGTGAAAAAATAGACGTAATTGAATATTCAGACAAACCGGAAAAATTCATTGAAAACGCCATTTCTCCGGCGAAGATAAGCCAGATTAAAGTAATGCCTAAAAACAAAGCTCTTTGCATTGTTCCAGAGGACCAGCTTTCTCTTGCTATCGGCAAAGACGGACAAAATGTCCGCCTTGCCGCAAAGCTTACCGGATGGAAAATAGACGTAAAATCTGAAGACGGAGATGAAATTATATCAGACGAAGAAGAAAACGAAGAAGAATAAACTTAAAAAATAAAAAAGGCGGTTTTTTAAAATTAAAAACTTAAAGAATTGCTTTCAAAAAATATGACAAATTTATTCAAAGACATACCAGCGGGAGAAAACCCCCCTGAAGAAATAAATGTCGTTATTGATATCCCAAAAGGGTCAAATAATAAGTATGAATATAACGAAGAAGGCGGATACTTTGAGCTGGACAGAACTCTTTTTTCGCCAATGTATTTTCCTTTTGAATACGGTTTTATTCCCAGAACAAAATCGGGAGACGGCGACTCAATAGACGTTGTTTTGATTATGAGCCGTCCAACTTTCTCCGGATGCCTTATAAAAGCCCGCCCCATAGGAGTTCTTCTTATGAGCGACGAAAAAGGAATCGATAATAAAATAATAGCCGTTCCCACAAAAGAAGTTGATCCTCGATTTAAAGAAGTTAAAAACATAGAGGATATCGGAGAACACTTGAAAGATGAAATAGAACTCTTTTTTTCCGACTATAAAAAGCTGGAAAAAGAAAAATACAAACACGTTAAAATAGAGAAATGGGAAAACGAGCAGAAAGCAAAAGAAATAATAAACGAAGCTGTGATAAAATATGCAAACGAAAATAAATAATTTACCCGATTCAAATATTGAGATTGACTTTGAGCTTTCTGCTGATGAATTTGAAAAGTTTGAAAAAAAAGCGCTGCTTGAAATCGGAAAAGATTTTGAAGCAGATGGATTTCGAAAAGGAAAAGTCCCGGAAAAAACAATATTAGAAAACCTAGGAGAAGAAAAAATATTGTCCGAAGCGATAAACTTGGCAATACAAAAATCTTTTTCCGAGGCGGTTTTGGATAATAATCTTGAAATAATATCAAAACCGGAAGCAAGTATTGTAAAAATTGCCAAGGGAAATCCCTTTCAGTTTAAGGTTAAGGTCTGTGTTATTCCAAAGATAAAGCTGCCCGACTATAAAGAAATAGCTAAAAAATGCGAAAAAAAAGAAATAAGCGTTGAAGAAAATGAAATTGAAGAATCCTTAAAATGGGTTCAAAAATCAAGAACAATTCTTTCACTTAAAGATTCTCCGGCAGAAAAAGGAGATTTTGTCGAAATTGAATATTCTATTTTGGGAGGAGAAAAGTATAAAGACGGCTTTGTTTTGGGGCAAGGAAGCTTTATGGACGGTTTTGAAGAGGCCTTGATTGGAATGTCAAACGGAGAGGAAAAAAAAGGGATTAAAACAAAGACAAAAGAAGGAAAAGAAGTTCTTGCTGATATTGTCCTTATTTCTGTTAAAAAAATGGAACTGCCAGATTTAACCGACGAATTTGTAAAAACCCTTGGCGCATTTGAAGGACTGGAAAACTTTAAAGAAAGTATAAGGGAAGGATTAAAAATAGAGAAAGAAAAAGCCGAACTGCAAAGAGTTCGAACGGAAATAATAGATAAAATAATTAAAGAAACGCCCTTTGATACCCCGGGGGCATTAAAAGAAAAAGAGGAAGAAGCTCTTTTTGAAAACTTTAAAAAAGGGATTAAAGAAAACTTCAATCTTTCTTTTGAAGAGTATATAGAAAAGACGAAAAAAGATGAAACAGAAATGAAAAAAGCATTTTCCGATGAAGCCGAAAAGAAA
Source organism: Candidatus Paceibacterota bacterium (assembly GCA_028697015.1). Lineage (NCBI taxonomy): Bacteria > Bacillati > Minisyncoccota > Minisyncoccota bacterium. The sequence continues at coordinate 29,710 of JAQVFW010000004.1, read as the reverse complement.
ATAAAAGGTCTTCTTATCTTAAGAGAAATCGCAAAACAAGAAAAAATTGACGCGACAAAAGAGGAAGTGGAAGAAGAGACAAAAAAGATAATGAGCCATTATAAAGACGTTAAAGAGATAAAGTTAACTCCTGAAGAAATAAGAGATTATGTGAAAGAATCCTTAATCAGAGAAAAAACTTTCAAAATTTTGGAAAATTGTGTATAATAATTCTTGAGCTTTTGTAAAGCTCGTACAAGGTCGCTCCTTTTAAACATCAGCTTCAAACGGAGCAATTATCTAAAAAAACAAAAATTAAAATATGAATTTGATTCCAACGGTACTTGAAAAGACAAATTACGGAGAAAGAGCCTACGATATATATTCGCGTCTTTTAAAAGAAAGGATTGTTTTTTTAGCTGGCCCGATAAACGATAATCTGGCCAATGTGGTTATTGCTCAGATGCTTTTTTTGGCAAGTGTTGATCCCAAAAAAGACATCCAGCTTTATATCAACACCCCCGGAGGATCTGTAACCGCGGGGCTTGCGATATACGACACGATGCAGTATGTAAAATGCCCTATTGTGACAATCTGCTTCGGGCTTGCAGGTTCAATGGGCGCTGTTCTTCTGGCTTCCGGAGAAAAAGGAAAAAGGTTTGCCCTTCCAAATTCGGAAATATTGCTTCATCAAGTAATGGGAGGAGTAAGCGGACAAGCAACAGAAATAGAAATTACCGCGAAACAAATTATCAAGATTAAAAACAAGATAAGCAAAATCTTGGTTAAAAAAACCGGAAATCCTCTTTCAAAAATAGAAAAGGACACAGATAGAGATTTCTACCTTTCAGCGGAAGAAGCAAAGAAGTACGGAGTAATAGATGAAGTTATTAAAACAAAGGATTAGATTAATCCTTGTTTTTTGTTTTTGCCTTTTAAAAAAGATAGAAAATATTCTGCCCGAAAAAAAAGGCAAAAAATTAATTATTAGATTTTGGATTAATTCTCACCTTGTTCCCGCTTTCATTCTTTAGAGTTTTTTTGACAGCTTTCTATCATTATCAATCTCAAAAATAAACCGAAAAGAAACGACAAAGGAAAAAAGCGATACGGGGAAAATAGCCAATTTCTTCTCTTAAAAACATGAACCAGTTAATCCTGCTTGTAGCGGTATTTCTGGCTTTGACGGCAGGTTCAATATTCGGATATTTCGCTCGTCAATCAATCGCTAGAAAAAGAGCGGACAAGATTGAAACAACTCTCAAAAAAAGAATTTCCGAAGTAAAAAAAGAAACTGAAGAGCTGTTATTAAAAGCGCAAGAAAAATCATCAGCAATACTTGAAGAAGCCGCCAGAGAAACAGAAGAACAAAAAAAAGAGATATTCAAAGCCGAAAGACTTCTCCTTAAAAGAGAAAACTTGCTGGGAGAAAAAATAACAGATATTGAAAATCGAGAAAAAGAATTTAACAAAAAAGTTGAGAAACTGAAAGAAATCAAGGCAAATTTGGAAAATCTCCATCTTGAAGCATCTTCAAATCTTGAAAGAATATCTTCTCTTTCAAAAGAGGAAGCAAAAAAAGAACTGTTGGAAATAACAGAAAAAGAATATGAAAAAGACCTTTTGTTGCGGCTAAGAAAACTTGAAGAGGAAGGAGAAGAAAGGATGGAAAAAAGAGCGAAAGAAATTCTCACCATGGTAATCCAAAGGTGCGCAATGTCGCATGCTCAGGAAATAACAACAACAACTGTTTCTATTCCATCTGATGAAATAAAAGGAAGAATAATAGGAAAAGAAGGAAGGAATATAAATACTTTGGAAAAACTTACAGGAGTCGAGATTATAGTCGACGATACCCCTGAAGCAGTCACTATTTCGGGATTTGATCCGATAAGAAGACAGATAGCTAAAAATGCTCTAGAAAAATTAGTAAAAGACGGAAGAATACAGCCGGCTAGAATAGAAGAGATGGTAAAAAAAGCCGAAGAAGAAATAGCCTCGCAAGTTAAAGAAGCGGGAGAAAAAGCCATATATGACACCGGAATAATGGGACTTAATCCTCGCCTCGTAAATCTTGTTGGACGGTTGCGGTTTAGAACAAGTTACGGTCAAAACGCTCTTCTTCACTCGATTGAAGTTTCCCACCTTGCCGCTGGACTTGCATCTGAAGTTGGCGGAAACGTTAAAGTAGCTCAAAAAGCAGGTCTTTTACATGACATAGGAAAAGCGATAGACCATCAGGTAAAAGGAACCCATGTCGATATCGGAATCAAAATACTTGAGAAGTTCGGAGTAGAAAAGGAAGTGATAGACGCAATGAAATCCCACCATGAAGAATACCCGACTGAATCTCTTGAAGGAATTTTAGTTCAAACAGCCGACCAAATATCAGGAGCAAGACCGGGCGCCAGAAAAGATACTTTGGAAAATTACCTTAAACGGCTTGAAGATCTTGAACAAATTGCCTCTGACGTTCCCGGGATAGAAAGAGCTTACGCAATTCAAGCAGGAAGAGAATTAAGAATTTTCGTAAGACCCAATGAAATTTCCGATTTTGCCGCAAAAAAAATGGCAAAAGAAATTGCCGAAAAAATTCAGGAAGAACTGAAATATCCGGGAGAAATAAAAGTGACTGTAATAAGGGAAAATAGAGCCGTTGAATACGCCAGATAACAAAAAATGCTCAGTTTTAAAAAAGAATGGAATTTTATTCCATTCTTTTTTATTGGAGCGGGTAACGGGATTTGCACCCGTGCTAAGACCTTGGAAGAGTCTTGTGCTGCTGTTACACCATACCCGCGGACTCTTTGTCGGGGTACTCGGATTCGAACCGAGATTAAATCCTCCCAAAGGACTCGTGCTGCCGTTGCACTATACCCCGAAAAATTAAGTAAAAAACTCTAGTAAAGGCAATATATCTATATCATTTTTAGAGAAAAATATCAAATAATAGCACAAATAATCATATACTTTTTAAAAAATATCTGCTATAATTCAACTTGATTTAAGTAAAATGAAAAATGAAAAAATATTCAAGATACAGAAAAGATAACGGTTCTTTTTGGAGATCCCCCCAGCTTCTTTTTCTAATACTCGGAATAATTATCTGTTTTACCTCTATAATCCTTTATCTTATAGCGATAAAAAATATAGAAGAGCCGACTCTCGCCGCTCTTATTGTGATAATAGTAAACATATTTCTCCTTATAGTTTCCTTCGTAATTTTAAAGAACTTTGAAAAAACTATTGAAATTTCAAAAATAAAGTCAGAATTCATTAATATTGTTTCTCACCAATTAAGGTCCCCTATTGTTAATTTGAAGTGGGCCCTTGAAATACTAGAAGAAGAAGACGACATAGAAAAGCAAAAAAAATACATTAAAAATCTAAGGGAAAACATCGAAAGAATAACGGAATTGGTTGAAGATTTTTTTATCGCCTCTAGAATACAGGAAGAAAAGATTAATTTAAAAAGGGAAGATGTTGATCTAAAGAAAACGACAGAGGATGCAATTTCCCGCTTTAAAATATTTGCCGAAAATCTTGATGTGAAAATAATTCTTCAAGCAGATGAAAATATTCCTTTTGTTTTTATAGACCCTTCACAAATAAAGCTTGTTATTGAAAATCTTCTTGATAACGCAATTTGCTATAATAAAAAAAATGGACAAGTGAATATTTCAATTACCAAGAAAAACGGCAAAGTATATTTTAAAATAGAAGATTCTGGATTTGGAATTCCCAAAGAAGACCAAAAAAACATATTTGAAAAGTTTTTCAGATCGAAAAATTCCCAAAAAAGGAAAGAAAAAGGAACCGGACTTGGCCTTTTTATCGCCAAATCCATTATTGAAAATGAAAAAGGGAAGATTTGGTTTAAGTCAGAAGAAGAAAAAGGAACAACTTTTTACTTTTATTTACCGATAAAAAAGTAGATAAAATTTTCCCCTTTTAAAAGAATATGAAAAATTCCTCTTTAGAAAAAGAAAAAAAAAGAATAATTCTTTCTATTTTTCTTCTTTTTTTGCTTATTGCCTTTCTTAGTTTTGCTCTTCTTTTTGCTAGAGGAAAATTTGAAAAAAAAGAATACATTCCGGATAATCAAGAAATAAAATTTACAAAAAAAACAGAAAATATTCCAAGTAACGAGAATTTTATTAAAAGAATATATGAAATAGCCCCAGAAGGAATAATTATCAACGATTTTTCAATTAGCAAATCTAATTTTGAAGATGAGAATTTTTCTTTTTCTATATACGGTTTTTCTCCTGACACAGAAACACTTTTTCTTTTTTTAAATAATCTAAGAAAAGAGGAAAGAATAAAGGATATATATATTCCTCCCTCAAGCTGGATTAATTCAGAAAGTTTTTCTTTATTCTTTAAATTATAAACAAATCGCTTTTTAAGGTTGACTAAACGGTTTTTTGTTTTAGAATAGAAAATCCGCTCTCGTAGCTTAATTGGATAAAGCAATTCCCTTCTAAGGAAAAGAGTGCAGGTTCGAGTCCTGCCGAGAGCACTAGAATTAAAAGCATTTCCTAAAAAAAGCACGAAATACTTTTCCTATTTCTCTTTTCAATCTTGATTTTTTTATTATCTTAAGCTAGATTGAAAGCCAGATCTTTGAAATTTTGAAAATGAGAAACCGAATGTCAAGAAAAAATTGTCTTATTAAAATGTCAGGTGACACGATTAATATTGATGTGTTGCATTGGATTAAAGAACTGAGTCAAAAATATTTTGTAGTTGTTTGTGTAGGAGGAGGAACGCAAATTAACGAAGCTTTCACAACAGCCGGCTTTCCGATCGGAGAATTTGGTCCGTTAGGCCGAGAAACAAAAAAATTAGAAGAAAGGCAGTTGGCAAGAAATATACTGGAAAAAAACCAGGCAGAGGTTCAAGACCGTCTAGCTAATTTGGGCGTCCACGCCAGCGTTGTAATACCAGTAATAAACATCGGCACTGTCCTTTGCCACGTTAATGGGGACCAGTTCATTCTTTCCGCTTATCACGGATTTGATGTTTTGTATATTGTTACAACAAAAGAAAGAGAAGAAAAAAAGAAATCTCTTTTTTCTCGGTATCCCAAAATTCAAATAATATCGTTCAAATAAGATTTAATAATCCCTTGCAGGCATTAACCTGCTTGGGATTTTTTTGTAAAAAAATACTGAAATAGAAAATAAAATTCTTGATTTAGAAGCAAAATTAAGGTAGAATGCCTTTTACAATGGTGACCGTAGCTCAATTGGCAGAGCACTTCGCTGTGGCCGAAGTGGTTGCGCGTTCGAGTCGCGTCGGTCACCCACTAAATAATCTTATAAATGATAAACTTAAACAGAAAAGTCCCAATAATAGTAGCAGCTATTGTTATTTTCTTAGTAGGATTGCTGTTCTCTTTTTTTATTATTTTAAGGTATAAGGAGATATTGGAAATAAGATACGGCGCTCCTTATTATTTTGATTATTTGAATTAGGTATACTAAAAAAAGGGGCATTTCCCCTTTTTTTATATCTTCTCCTTAAGTTCTATTTTTGTTTTTATCTTTTTGCCGTCTCTTAAAAATAGAAGCTCGGCCTTGTCTCCGATATTGTAATTGCTGATTATCCTTGAAAGCGGATTATCGACATCAATCTTTTCCTCTCCAATGTTAAGTACAATATCAAATTCCTTAAGCCCGGCTTTTTGGGCCGCTGAATTTTTTATTACCGCAGGATCTCCTAATCGTTCTCTTATTATAAGGGCGCCATAATCAACCGGCAAGTTGTTTTTCTCGGCTATTTCCTTATTTATAATAATATATTTTATTCCAAGAAAAGGAACTTTCATCTTTCCGTACATCATAACCTCTTTTAAGTCCTTTTTGGCATAGTTAATGGGTATTGCAAAACCCATGTTCTGGGCGCCAACAATAGCAGCTGTATTTATTCCTATTACTTCTGATTCCATATTAACAAGAGGACCTCCTGAATTTCCTGGATTTATAGCCGCATCGGTTTGAATAAGCCCCCTTAAATTCTCTGTTTGGCCACTAAAATTATTAAAAGGCCTTATAAACCTTGAAAGACCAGAAACAATTCCGGAACTTAAGGTGTCATGAAACTCTCCAAGAGCGTTTCCTATGGCAACAACGTCTTCTCCAAGCTCAACTTTATCAGAATCCCCGAGTTCCAAATAAGGAAGATTTTTTTCTTCTATTTTTAAAATGGCAACATCGTTTATCGGGTCTCTCGCAAGAACTCTTGCAATATATTTTTCACTCGGTTCAAGTAATGCGGTATATTCGGCTTCATTATCTTCAACAACATGGCAGGAAGTAAGGACATATCCGTCCGGAGAAACAATAAAAGCCGATCCTCCTCCTATTTTTTGCATTTCTGTCTTACCATCCTTAATTTTAGGCATAATATACTCTTTTTCTCCAAAAGGAAGCATATAAAAACCTTCCACCTTTGGAAGGTCTTTTGAAATTACAATAGTTATAACGGCAGGACAAGCTTTTTTAGCAACTTCTATAATTGGCGATTTCATCAGTAGGTATTATAACATAAAAAAATTTGTCAGCAAGGAAAAATTCTGTTAGTATCATCTCGAAGAACAAATTGTCCTCGTAGTTCAATGGACAGAACGAGAGTTTCCTAAACTCTAAATGCAGGTTCGATTCCTGCCGAGGACACCACTACAAAACAAGACGGCTTTTTGAGAGCCAAATCGTGGGCGGCACGCAGTGCCGCCCATTGGTTTTTGTGCGGAGAATCCTTGCCGCTCGGCGCGGCAAGCCGCGCCTCGCGGTTGGCCAAGACGAGGTTCGAGCCAAAGATTTCTTTGGCAGCAACCTTTTTGACGAAAAGGTTGCTCTCCCGCGCGATTTTAGGCAGATTCTCTGCCTCTTTTATCCATTCCGCCATAGGTTCGAGCCAGCCAGTCCGCTTTTGTTCAAGATTGAAAGATTGCTCCTCCAGCGACTTTTTCTCGCTTAAGAGTTTTGCCTTTTCCACTCGGTATATTTCCTGCTCAATAACTTGCTCAAGATAGCCGTCTAAAAGTCGCTGGAGCTTGAGCGAGATCGTTTCGATTTTCTCCCGCGCTTCTTGAACAAAAGCGGTTGCGGATTGGGCGGCTTCTGTTTTGTCTTTTTCAAGCATTTTCCTCATTTCTGCCGCCCAATCCGGTCTCAAAGAAAATTTTTGAAGGAGTCGGGATAACTGCCGATTTAATTCTTCCTCGCGGACATAAGGTTGAGAGCAGTTGCCGCGCTTTTTGGTACAGCGGTAATAAATATGCCCCTTTTGCTTTTCGGCAGTTATCCCCATGCCGCACTCGGCGCAACGCATGAGACCGCAGAACGGTTGCGGCTCGTTCTTCGGTTTATGGTGCGGCCGGCCGCGCTCCTTCAAAATTTCCTGTACCTTGTCAAAAATTTTCTTTGAGACGACTGGCTGGTGTTTGCCCTCGTAGACCTCTCCGGCGTAGCGAAAGAGGCCGACATAAAACGGATTGGAAAGGATAAAAGAAATTCTGTCTCGGTTGATTTGCTTGCCGCCGCTTGAAAGCATTCCGTTCTGCGCCAAAAAGTTTGAGATGTCTTCAAGGCGCGAGCCGTTTTGCGCGTAAAGCTCAAACGCGTGGCGAATGATAACCGATTTTCTTTTGTCCACAATGATTGATTTAGTGCGAACGTCATTTATGTAGCCGACCGGCGCAACGCCCGGATATTCGCCGCGCTTCACTTTTTGGCGCAATCCTCGGCGTGTATTTTCGGCAAGCGAATCAACATAATATTTGCTTTGCCCAAAAACAATGTTGAGCATAAATTTTCCTTGCGGCGTATTCTCAAACCATAGCGTCGGAAATTTCAACGCCGCAATATGCCCGCAATCCAAGAGATAAATTATTCGTCCGCCATCAACAGAATTGCGCGCCAATCTGTCCGCGTGCCACGCCAAAATTCCGTTAGCTTCGCCGTGTTCAATGCGGTTGAGCATATCGTTGAATATTGGACGGCCCGGAATTTTGGCGGACTGCTTTTCTATAAACTCATCAACAACATTTAGCCCTTCGGTTTTGGCAAAAGCGCGTAATTCTGCAAGTTGGTCATCGATAGACCGCACTTGTTTATCTTCCACATCAGTGGACTTGCGGGCATACAAAAAGAATTTTTGCGAGATAGTGTTTTGCATAAATATAATACTTAAATCGCCGCCCTGGTGTGCTCAACTCGAAGAACTTCGAATTGTCCAAGACGGCGATCAAAAAAGTCCTTCGACTTGTTGAGCACGACTTCAGTATAGCATAAATCCAAGTCAAGTAAAAATTCTTTTTGTAGGCAAAGCAAATGCGAGACAGAATTCCAAAATCGCACAAGAACGAACCTCGTTTTGGCCAACCGCGAGGCGCGGCTTGCCGCGCCGAGCGGCAAGGATTCTCCGCACAAAAACCAATGGGCGGCACTGCGTGCCGCCCACGATTTGGCTCTCAAAAAGCCGTCTTGTTTTGTAGTGGTGTATCTATACAACCAAGCTCGAACTTATTTTACCAAAAATCTCTGAAAAAATCCAACGAGAGAAAGTGGCCGCCCGCTTTGCGGGCGGCCATGACCCGTCCTGTGGCGGCACACGCCTGCGGCGAGCAAAGCAGAAATTTTTCCAATTTTATTTTTTGTGCCCCCAATTTTTAATTTTTCCATAACGTAGGAAAAATTTCTGCTTTGCTTTTCTCCTAACGGAGAATTGCGCCGCCCTCGCTCAAGATTTTTAGCAAAAAGAAAAAGGGCGACACTCGTTGAGCATCGCCCCTGTCAGCCGTCCTCGTGAAGTTCACTCGGACTGCTGGGTTGTGTGGGGAGCCTGCACTTCGGACTTGTCGGAGCTTTTCGGCTCCGGCTTGTCCTGCGGCTGGCTCTCCTCCTGTGCCTTGGTCTTGACCTGGATTTCGGTGATCTTGTCACCGTCCAGGATGGCCTTGCACTTGGACATAGCGCACCTCCTGTAAAGAACTGTAGTTGTTCTCGCCGTCGGGGAAAGAAGAAACCGCATCTACCGCGCGGTAGGTTTCGACGATTTCTTCCAGCAATTCTGGCGAGAGGTTGCTGATGATGTTTCGGACACGGTTTTCGAAAGCTGGAAGCGTACCGCGCTCTTCCATCCTCCGAATATGGAGACAGTCTCGATGAAGCGCCCACACGATCGTACCGTCTTCTTTCGTCTCAAGACCCAACGGGTAGAGACGGCAGACGAGCGGCCGGTCTTCGTAGATGCTACACCTTCGACTGTCGCTACACAACTGACTGCACGGCGGATACCGAACCGAAAGATTCGGTTTGCCGTTGACCGTTGCGGGAAACGAATGAATGAATGTGGGGCCGTTGTTGACTTGCACCAACGGCACTCCTCGCTCATACAGCCGCTCCGCTTCCTTCTTGAGCAACCAGATATAACCCATGCAATCGGGGTCTTGGCAGTCGCGGCAGTCTTGCTCGATTCCTTGGTAGAGTTCATCGAGAGCGTCATAGAGTTGCGACAGAGTTTCGATACCCTGCTTGCGCGGGGCAAACGGGCACTCCGGCGCAACATTTCCGACAAAGACCACATGCTCGCTCGCACGCACACCATAGCAACACTTGTTTCCGTGGCCGGAGTAAGCAGAAGTGTTACGCTCCAACCACTCCTTGAGCGGAAACGAACGGATATTGCCGATGGCGAGGTCCAGGCGACGCTGGAAAACTTCACTACAGACGTAAAGCTTTCCCTCGGCTGTCATGTAGAGCGTTTCGGCATCCACCCAACAGAGATCGTCCGTTTCGGAAAGTTTCTCTCCGAAAACGTCTTGAGTCGCTTGCGCAACCAACTCCGGCAAACGCCGCTTCTGATCATCGGAGAGAGCAAGCTCGTCCGAGAAGCCGATGGCGCGACCGGCGATGGCCACTTCGTTGAAGTGAATACCGTTACAGCTATACTCCTTGGTGAGCCGGGCAAAAGTGTCCAGCTGTCCTATGTTCGCCACCGTGACTGTGACATAGAGTGTGACTGCAATGTCGTTCTCCTGACATCGCTTGAGAGCCTCGATGGCTTGCTTGAAGTTTCCTTTGCCGCGAATCGCGTCATTGGTTGCTTCATTCGCCCCATCGAGACTGATCCCGAGCTTGACTTCCAGTCGCTTGAGCAGTCCGAGGATTTCGCCTCTAAGATAGGTAGCGTTGGTGATAACGGATGCTCGCATCCCCAACGCCACCGTCCGCTCAAGCAAATCCGTGAAATCCCTGCGACTGAACGGTTCGCCGCCCGTGAAGAAAACCTTGGAAGCTCCGGCGCCTTTGAACGAATCTAAAGCCGCCATTGCTTCTTCGGTCGTGAGTTCGCCCGGTCGCGGAGGACCGGACATCGGCAGGCAGTGCTTACATCGGAGCTTACACCTGTTGGTGACCTCCCAGTGAATCTCACGGAGCGGCATGGTGCACCTCCCCGATGAGATCGAGCGCGTCCACCTGAAGCATCTTGCTCACGAAAAGCCGGATTTCTGGCTTCTCGACCCGCTCGATGAATCTGGCGACGAGATCGCGCTCGCTGATGATGGCTCCGCTCTTGATGGCTTGCGCCATCTCAAGCGCCATCGCATCGAGCTTCACTGTCTGGTAGCGGGTTACCAGGAATTTCTCCGGGTACCGCGTAGTGAGCTTCATGTACCGGTTCGGTCGGAAGATCCGATAGTTTTCCGGATACATATCGGCCGGCCGGCAGTGCTCTACTTTCGCCACAAGTTCGGCGACGGGCTTGGAAAGCCCGCGAGCCGCGTAGTCGATGCAGAATTTGTTGGAACAGTTCGCATCAACCTTGCAGCCGCCCGTGCAGTCGAGCAGAAGTTCGCACGACTTGCACGGCTCGCCGACCCACGACAGATCGCGGAAGATGTCGAGCGCGGGCTTGCTCCAGATCACTTCAATCGGCTCGTCCGACAGGTTGCCGAAAACGAGTTGCGACTGATTGCACATCCGGAATTCGCCCTTGGGATTGATCGCGCAGAAATACGTGCCAACCCCGCAGTTCGAGGTGATGCCCTCAGTGATCATCCGTTCGTCCAAGCAGTACGGAATGGCAGTGCCGAATCCGACCCGCCCTCCGAAGACCGTGAAGTCGCGCTTGGCCTGGATGATCTGCCCCACGGCGATGTGGAACTGCTCGCGCGTCGGCTTGAGACGATAGCCGCGGGAGTTAACCGCGCCGATACCGCCGTCTTCGTAACGATCGACATAGATGGATTCCATGCCGAGGTTCGCTGCGATGCCGATGATATCGTACATCTGATTGTAGTTGTAGCCGGTGAGAACCGGAATACACCGCACGTCGTGGCCTTCACTCACATAGTGTCTGATAGTTTCCAAGGTTTTCTTAAAGCTTCCCTTGGACTGATTCAGAAACTCGTGAGTCTCGGTATTCGCGCCGTGGATCGGAACTCCGAAGCAGGCGAGTTTACTCGAGACGCCCTTGAGCCGCCGGAGACCGTTCGTGACGATGGTCACCGACGAATGCTCGGAAAGCAACTCGATGTACTCGTTGAGTTTCTCCACGGGTAGCAGGCTCGGCTCACCGCCGATCAGGTACACGTGGGGAATCTGACTCTCCGCGACCGAACGGACAAGCCGGTCAATTGCGGAGAGGTCGCCGAGCTTCGCTCGCTCGGGGTTGTAGCAGAAGATGCACTTCTCGTTGCACGCGTACGTCATCTCGATGTGACAGAGATGAGGAATCGTATCGTGCTCGACGTACTTGCCGTCTTCGCGCTGTCCAGCCGACTGGTAATCGCATCGCACCGTTGCGACCGGCGACCAGTCGGGCTGAACCAGCGGCAACGGCGTGCCGGAACTGGACTTCGCGTTCATTACATTCACTCCTTTCTGGTATTTCTACCGTTTGGTTGGACGGCTTGAGAGTTGGAGAATTGCGTCAAAGTTGTCGTCCTTCGCCGCCTTATTCCGCTTCTCGAAACCGCACGAGTTACAGCGATGGAGAATGATGTATTCTCCGCCCTTGAGCTCCACGCTCACGGGTTCCATGAGCCCTTGACATGTCGCCTGGCGGTCGCCGGGATTCACGTCAACGTGCTTGCTCCACAAACACTGCGGACAGTGGTTCGTGTAGCCGCTTCCGCGTACAAAGAATCCGCACCGTTCGCAGGTGAAGTCTTCTTTGGTACGCTGGAATTTTCGAGTCGTCATCATAGTTTTTACCTCCTTTTTTGGTTGTCAAAGATCAGCGTACCTATAAATAAACCCTTATATCATAGTTAGAAAATAAAAGCAAGGTTATGTAAATACGCCGACTTGAGCCGAAACCAAGGAGTATTATTATGTTCACACTATTGTATTATGCAGTATTTTATGCTATAAATCAATCAGTCCATCGGTTCTTTCAAAACTCAATGCCAGAAAGGAGGTAAAAAGTGAAGGCGACATTTGTCTTCCCGCCCATTCCGTACAAATTTGCCAAAACGCCCTACCCTCCTCTTGGGATAGGATATTTGGCGGCTGTCTTGCGGGCGCAGGACGTGCAAATTGACCTTATTGACGGCCAAATGATCGAGGAAGATCATTTTTGGCAAAGGGTCAATGACTTGACCACCGACGTCGTGCTGATCTCGGCTACGATCCGGCAAATCAAGGCTGCTGAATTGGTTGCGAAGATTGTGAAGAAGTACAATCCTACAACCACAGTAATCCTGGGCGGTCCCGGCCCTAGTGCTCTTGCTATACAACAACAAGATTTCAGCAAGGGCACTGAAATCGATATCGTCGTCAAAGGAGAAGCGGAGGATCTACTACCTCTCATCCTCCGTCGTCTGGAGAACTGCGAATCGCTCAGTGATGTTCCTAACCTCATAATCAATAGAGATGGGAACGTCATTAGTACAAGAGTGGATCCGACGCTTCCTGACGTTAGAACGATTCCCTGGCCGGATCGCACAATCTTTGACGAAAAGGCCTACCTCGCGCGATGGCTTAATTCGGCAAAGATAACCTCGGTTCACATCATGGGATCGCGGGGTTGTCCGTTCAGTTGCTCGTTTTGCGATCGGACCGTAACCGGCAGACGAGTGAGGTACCGCGACGCGGAGGATGTTGCCGCAGAGATGCTTTTTCTAGAAAAGCGCTACGCCCCGGATGACATCTTTTACTTCGATGATCTTTTTACGGTCAACAAAAAGCGTGTCATCGCTTTGTGCCAGACGCTCCAGGAAAGATCTCTACGGACCCCGTGGAGCACCCAGGGTCGGGTTGATACCGTTGATGAGGAAATGCTGGAAGCGATGAAGGCGGCCGGTTGCGTCGAGCTTCTGTTCGGCGTGGAATCCGGAAGCGAGAGAATCCTCCAGTTCCTTGTCAAAGGGTTCACGCGTGAAAAGATTGTCCACGCTTTTGATCTCTGTCATCGGGTGGGGATTAAGCCGGGGGCATACCTCATCATAGGCGTGCCGGGTGAAACCAAGCAAGACATCCTGGACACCGTCTCTTTGGTGGAACGGATAGAACCATCGCTTCTCAACTTCTCTTTTCTTACGCCGTTCCCGAACACTGCGTTGTACACCGCAACGCAACACTGGATCGGCGATTGGGATTACGAGCAGTGGGATGACTTCGATGCAACGGTGTACACCTGTAAGTTCGAAGTCGATCCTAGAGAGGCAAGAGACATGATCTTGAATGCCTACCAGAAGAAGATTTCGTCAGGCATGCCGTACAGCGAGTACCAATTCGCGAACGAATCCTAGAGAAAGGAGGTGCGCTATGTCCAAGTGCAAGGCCATCCTGGACGGTGACAAGATCACCGAAATCCAGGTCAAGACCAAGGCACAGGAGGAGAGCCAGCCGCAGGACAAGCCGGAGCCGAAAAGCTCCGACAAGTCCGAAGTGCAGGCTCCCCACACAACCCAGCAGTCCGAGTGAACTTCACGAGGACGGCTGACAGGGGCGATGCTCAACGAGTGTCGCCCTTTTTCTTTTTGCTAAAAATCTTGAGCGAGGGCGGCGCAATTCTCCGTTAGGAGAAAAGCAAAGCAGAAATTTTTCCTACGTTATGGAAAAATTAAAAATTGGGGGCACAAAAAATAAAATTGGAAAAATTTCTGCTTTGCTCGCCGCAGGCGTGTGCCGCCACAGGACGGGTCATGGCCGCCCGCAAAGCGGGCGGCCACTTTCTCTCGTTGGATTTTTTCAGAGATTTTTGGTAAAATAAGTTCGAGCTTGGTTGTATAGATACACAATAATATACCTATCTGCTTTTATTTTGCAGAGATTTTAAAAAATCATCTGCTTTTTTTAATATCTTTTTTAAATCTTTTATTCTTAAAAAGCTTGTAGCATCTTCATAAGAAAGCCATTTATATCCGATATGTTCTTTTGAAATCGTTACCTTTTCCTCTTTGGTCTGCGCAAGAAAAAAAATAACGGTCTTAAAAATTAATTTCCCTTTTTGCCTGAAAATATAATTATTTTTTTCTTTAAATCCTTTTATTATTTTAACGTCTTTAATGCCAGTTTCTTCCAAAATCTCTCTTTTTGCAGCTCTTATTGCTCCTTCATCTTTTTCAAGTCCTCCTTTAGGAAAATTGAAATAATTTTTTGAATGCTGCAAAAGAAGATAATATATTTTTCCTTTTTCTACTCTGAAAAGGACTGCTCCAAATGATAATTCCTTTAGCATATTTAATTTTGATTGTTTCGCTTGAGCAATTTTAAAAATTTATTAAGAGAAAAAGAATTGATTATGTCTTTTTCTTCCGCCCATCCTCTTCTTGCCTGAAAAACTCCAAATTCCATAAACCTGGTCTGGGATTTCTCATGGGCGTCGCTTCCTATTATCATTTTTACTCCGATTGATTTCGCTCTTCTTATATAAATATCTTTTAAATCCAATCTGTAAGGAGACCCGTTTATTTCTAAGGTTGTTCCCGTTTCCTTTGCAACTTTTAAGATTTTTTCAAAATCAATCCGATATTCTTCTCTTAGATTTATTAATCTTCCAGTCGGATGGGAAATAATGTCAATGTTTGGATTTTTCATTGCCGTAATAATTCTTTTTGTCATTTCATCTCTGCTCATTTTTAAGTTAGAATGGACTCCGGCAATAACATAATCAAGTTTTCTTAATTCTTTCTCTTGAATGTCTACGCTGCCATCATTTAAAATATTGCATTCGCATCCCTGCAAGAGAGTAATTCTTCCCTTTAATTGAACATTAATCTTATCAATTTCTTTCCTTTGCTCTATTAACTGTTTTTCATCAAGCCCGCGTTCAATTTTCAAAAATTTTGTATGGTCAGAAATGCCAATATATTCATATCCTCTTTCAATGGCCGTCTTTGCTATTTCTTCTATTTTGTTCTGTCCTCCGTTCCACAAAGAATGGCAATGAAGATCTCCTTTAATATCTTTTAATTCTAAGAGATTGGGAATTTTTTTCTCTTCAATCTCTCCTTTGTCCTCCCGAAGTTCAGGCGGCAAGTAGGAAAGGCCCAAGATTGAATAAATCTCTTTTTCCGTTTTTCCTCCCAATCGTTTTTTTCCTTTGTAAATTCCATATTCGTTAAGTTTAAGGCCTTTTGAGATAGCTATTTTCCTTATTTTAATATTATGCTCTTTTGAGCCGGTAAAATACAAAAGAGCAGAACCATAGTTTTCTTTTGAAACGACGCGAAGATCAACATCAATCCCTTCCTTAAGCTGTATTGAAGATTTGGTTTTTCCTTTTCCCCAAATTTTTGTAATTCCTGGCAAAGAAACAAAAAAATCCATAACCTTTTTTGGGCTTTTTGACGCGATTATAATATCAATGTCTCCAATTGATTCTTTTCTTCTTCTTAATGAACCCGCCTCGCTTATTTCTTCAACCTCTTTCAAAGAAAGAAGCTCTTTCTTTATTCTTTCTGCAATAAGAAAGGCCTCGGCAATGGAAATTTTATCTTTTCTTGTTTTGAAAAAAGCTATTCCTTCCAGTATGTTTTTTTCCGTTTTTTCTCCAAAGCCAAAAAGAGGGGCTATAAGGCCTTTTTTTGCCGCCTTTTCCAAACTGCCCATATCCTTTATCTTTAGTTTTTTATAAAGAATCTGTGCTCTTTTTAATCCTATCCCTTCTATCTTTGCGATTTCAAAAACTCCAGGAGGAATTTTTTTCCCTATTTTTTCATAATCGCTCACCTTTCCTGTTTCAATATATTCCTCTATTTTTAGAGCAATATTTTCTCCTACTCCCGGAATCTCCATAAGGCCCTTTAGCCCTTCTTCTTTATAAATCCGGCTTACTTCTTTTTCCAAAGAAGAAATACTAATCGCCACTCTTTGATAAGCATGGGGCTTGAATTCAACTTTCTGAGACCTTAAATAATCTGCAATTTTATTGAAAATTTCAGCAAGTTCTTTATTTATACCGCCCTTAATTTTCATAAATTTAAAAAATTAAGAATCTTTGTTTTCAAAGTCCTTAGAAGAAAAAAATGAAGAATTTTGAAATTCATCCGATAATATCCTTTTCCTTACATAAAGAAGAGTTAAAACTCCGGAAAAACCAAGGAGGGAAACAACGATAAAAAGGACTCTAAATCCCAAAAGAACTGCAATTATTCCTCCAAAAGCAGCTGAAAATCCAAGCATCACTCCAAGAGCGGTACTATGAACGCTCCAGGAAAAAGCATACCAGTCCTTGTTTATATGCCTTGTAAAAATCCCGTACCAACTGGGAACAACACAGGCCATAGCCACTCCTCTTATCGCTTCAAGAAAAAAAACATGGAATAAGTTAGTTGCAAAAAAATATCCCAAAGGAACAAAGCTTGCAAGAGTCATTCCAAGTATCAGAGAAAAAAAGTCGTCTTCTTCTCCTTTTTTAATATCTAAAAAATTGGCTAAAAACGGCTGGATTATTGATTTGACCAGCCAATATGTGGCAACGATAAAACCGACCATTTCAAGACTTCCATTTTTGATCTGGTCTGTTACAAAAATAGCAAAGATAGGAGAAAATAATCCCCATCCAGAATGGAGAAGCAAATCGGCAAAAATTAAAGTAGCAATTGTTTTGTTAATGCGCATATTTTTAAAAAGGATAATTCTATTAAAGCAGAAATTAGACAAAAAGGAAAGCGCTTTTATGGGCGCTTTCCTCTTTTCTCTCTTTTATATTGATTTTAGTAATCCTGGGGCATTTGAGGAATATTTTTTTCTTTCTCTTCAATTATGTCAGCAACAACGCATTCGGTGGTAAAAAACATTCCAGCTGCAGAAACTGCGTTTTCCAAAGCAGAACGGACTACTTTTTTAGGGTCAACAATCCCCATTTTGAAAAGGTCTTCGTAATTCATAGTATCCGCATTGAAGCCAAATCCTTCTTTTCCTTCTTTTGTTTTTTGAGCGACAACAGCTCCGTCAAGTCCGGCATTTTCAGCAATCTGCCTTATCGGCTCTTCCATGGCTCTTTTTAAAATTTTAATCCCCGTTTTTCTATCGCCCTCAAAAATTGATTCGTCAATCATACTGCTTGCCCTTAAGAGAGCCACTCCTCCCCCGGGAACGATTCCTTCTTCAACAGCTGCTTTTGTTGCGGCAAGAGCATCTTCAACTTTATGCTGCTTGGCTTTTTGTTCCATTTCAGTCGCAGCTCCTATTTTAAGAACCGCTACTCCTCCGGAAAGCTTGGCTAGTCGCTCTTGAAGCTTCTCTTTATCAAAATCAGAATCAACGGTTTCTATTTCTTTTTTAATTTGGGAAATTCTCTTGTCAATTTCTTCCTTATTTCCCTTCCCTTCAACAATAGTGGTTGTTTCTTTTTTTGAAACGACTCTTCTTGCTTTTCCGAGCATTTGAAGTTCAGTGCTTTCAAGTTTTAGTCCGACTTCCTCTGATATTACCTGTCCTCCGACAACACATGCGATATCTTGAAGCATTTCTTTCTTTCTATCTCCGAATCCAGGAGCTTTTACCGCAAGGACATTGAATGTTCCTCTTAATTTATTAACAACAAATGTTGCAAGGGCTTCTCCTTCTATTTCATCGGCAATAATTACAAGCTCTTTTTTCCCGCTTTGGGCTATTTTTTCCAAAAGAGGAAGAATTTCGCTTAAAGAAGACACTTTTCCATCCGTAATTAAAATATATGGTTCTTCATATGCAGCTTCCATTCTGTCGGGGTCTGTTATCATATAGGGAGAAATATACCCTCTGTCAAATTGAAGGCCTTTTACTATTTCTTTTTGAAGTCCGAATGTCTTTGATTCTTCAACCGTAATAACTCCGTCTCTTCCTACTTCATCCATAACCTCGGCAATAAGATCTCCCATTTCCTTACTTTCCGCAGATATCGTGGCAACTTGGGCCATTTCCTCTCTGGTTGTAATCTTCTTTGCCATTTTCTGCAGTTCTTCCAATATCTTTTCTTTCCCCTCTATAATTCCTGCCTTCAGAGCAAGAGGATTAGCTCCTGCTGTAACGTTTTTCAATCCTTCGTTAATTATCGCCTGAGCCAAAACAACAGCAGTTGTCGTTCCGTCTCCGGCAACATCATTTGTTTTTTCGGCAACTTCTTTTACAATCTCAGCTCCCAAATTTTCAATTCTATCTTTAAGCTCGATTTCTTTAGCAATAGAAACTCCGTCATTTGTAATTGTCGGAGAACCGTATCCTTTATCCAAAACAACATTTCTTCCTTTGGGCCCGATTGTAATCTTCACGGCATTTGTCAATTTATCCGCGCCGATTTTTAGTTTTTTTCTTGCTTCTTCTTTGTATTCAATTTGTTTTGCCATAATATTTCTGCCTCAAGTTAGCAAAGACGGGCTTTCAATCTTCCCTCAAATGCTAACTTAATGGCTCTTTATTTTTCCACAATTGCCAATATATCTTCTTCTTTAGCAATTAAATATTCTTTTTCTTCAATCTTAATCTCGCTCGGTCCGTATTTTGTAAAGAGAACTTCGTCGCCAATCTTTATTTCAAGAGGAACTACTTTTCCAGAAGATGTTTTCTTGCCGGGACCAACGGCAATTACTCTTCCCGCTTCAGGTCTTTCTTTTTCCGCCGTTTCAGGAAGAAAAATTCCGCTCTTTGTTTTTGCCTCCTTTTTAGCCGGCTCTATCAATATATGATCTGATAATGGTTTAACTTTCATAATTTTATTAACCAAGCGCTACAAATAATTATCGCAAGCGCTTAGTTTTTACCTTTTTAAATAGATGACCTTTATTTTTTATATTAGACCTTTAAATAGTGATATAATTCTAGGAGAATTTCGATATTTGTCAATACCCGACTTTAAGTTAAAAAAGATGAAAATAGAAGTTTGCACTTGACTAAAAAACCCTTTTTTGCTATTATCCAAAATACTTTTTATGATCAATCGGCTCTTTTTCTATCTTCTTTCCGGAATTATTGGAATATTTATTGCGACAAAATACATTCCCGGGATATCATTTTCCGGGACATATAAGGAAATTTTGCTATCAGGCGCCATTCTCGGACTTGTTAATTTCTTTATAAAGCCGATTTTAAAGATTGTTTTCTTGCCTTTTAGAATAATAACTTTCGGACTTTTCACTTTAATTATAAACGTAGGGCTTGTCTTTTTTGTAATGGGAATTCTTTTCAAAGAAACCTTTGAGATTGAAAAAATAACAGGCCTTATATTAACAACTTTTTTAATTTGGCTTTTAAGCTTCATACTCTGTTTTAAAAAATCATGGAAAAAATCATAACGACTGCTCAAATTGTCGTTTCAATCTTTCTTATTCTTTTTATTCTCCTCCAGCAAAGAGGAACGGCCCTTGGAGCAGGATTTGGAGGAAGCGGAGATTTTTATTCTGCTAAAAGAGGTTTTCAAAAAAAGCTTTCCTTATTAACGGTTATTTTTGCTTCTCTCTTTGTCCTTCTTGCCCTTTTAGGCCTGATTCTTTAATTATAATAGATATCTAAAATTCACTTTTTGTTCTTTAGCTGTAAGATTTTTATATTAAACCAAAAGTAAAAACTCTATTTTTATATATATGATTTTGAAAAAGTGGCCAAGCAGAAAACAATGGGGCCTTTTATTTGAAGTTTTGGACTTGAAAGAAAAAACACTCTTTTTATTTTTCTCTTTTATTTTTGTTCTTTCTTTTCTTTTTATTTCCCTTAATTTCTATTTTAGCAATACGAAAATCGTTCCTGCAAAAGGGGGAGTTCATATTGAAGGAATAGTCGGACAGCCAAGATTTGTAAATCCTATATATCTTGAATCAGATACGGATAAAGACCTTGTCGAGGTTATTTTTTCAGGACTGATGAAATATGACGAAAATCTTGGAATAATTCCCGATCTTGCTGAAAGTTACCAAGTAGAGGAAGACGGAAGAACATACAGAGTTTTCTTAAGAGATGGAATAGTTTGGCAAGACGGAGAGCCAATAACAAGCGAAGACGTTCTTTTTACAATAAAAACAATCCAAAACCCCGACTTTAAAAGCCATTTTCGCCCGAATTGGCTGGGAGTAGACATAGAAAAAATAAGCGAAAAGGAAATCAAGTTTAAATTAAAAAGACCTTACGCTTCTTTTTTGGAAAACCTTACAATAAAAATAATGCCAAAGCATATTTGGCAGGATGTTCCATCCCAAAAATTCTTCACGGATATCCACCAATCAGAACCAATCGGTTCAGGCCCTTATAAGATAAAAGAGAGAAAAGTAATCCAGAATATAACAGAATACATTGTTCTTTCAAAAAATCCCAATTATCACGGCAAAGAGCCGTTCATTGAGGAATTAAAATTTGTTTTTTTTGAAAACGAAGAAAAAGCCCTATCTGCAATAGATAAAAAAGAAATTAACGGACTTTATCTTTCAAGTATGATAAAAACAAATCTTAATGTTTACCGCCTCTACTTTCCAAGATATTTTGCCATTTTCTTTAACCTTGAAAAATCGGAACTGCTAAAAGATGCTGATATTAGAAAAGCCCTTAATTACGGAACAGATAAAAATGCTCTTGTTAAAAATATTCTCAAAGAGAAAGAAGACACTTTGGCAGAAAGACAAATTGCGACATCTCCTGTTTTGCCTTCGCTCTACAAAGTAAAAGAGCCGGTAAATAATTACCTTTTTAACAAAGAAAAAGCCGGCGAAATTTTTGACAAAGCGGGATTTAAATTAAACCAAGAGGGCTTTAGGGAAAAAATTATTGAA
Source organism: Candidatus Paceibacterota bacterium (assembly GCA_028697015.1). Taxonomy (NCBI): domain Bacteria; kingdom Bacillati; phylum Minisyncoccota; species Minisyncoccota bacterium. The sequence continues at coordinate 8,532 of JAQVFW010000004.1, read as the reverse complement.
AAAGAAAACTCTTTTCAATTCAAAACGGAACTAAAACTCGGCTCCAGAGGAAAAGAAGTGGAAGAGCTCCAAAGATGCCTTTCAAGGTTTGAAGATATATATAAAGACGGAGAAATAAGCGGTTATTTCGGGGAAAATACGAAAGAAGCCGTAAACGCTTTTCAGGAAAAATACAGAGAAGATATCTTAGATCCTTCTGGCCTTTCGGAAGGGACAGGAACAGTTGGCAATGCCACTTCTAAAAAATTAAACGAAATTTGCTTTAAAAACTCCAAAGATACAATTCCTCTTTCTTTCACTTTAAAAACGATAGAGCACCCCGTTCTTATAAAAATCGGAGAAATTTTAAAGACACAGTGGGAAGAAATAGGAATAAAATTAAACATAGAAGCTGTTCCAAGAGAAGAAAGAGAACAAGAGCTTATAAGGCCCCGAAATTATGAAATGCTTCTTTTAGGGACAGTTTTAGGAGGTATTCCCGACTTTTTTCCTTTCTGGCATTCAAGCCAAAAGGAAGACCCGGGATACAATTTTTCTCTTTATGAAAATAAAGATGCAGATAAGATACTAGAAGAAATAAGAGAAACATTAGATGAAGAAAAAAGAAAGGAAAAAATGGCCCTTCTTCAGGAAATTATAATCAAAGATGCTCCATCTATATTCCTCTATTCTCCTGAATTTATCTATATTGCAAAAGCAAAGGGAATAAAAACGGAAAAAATAGCTGATCCTTCAAAAAGATTTGCCGATATCGAGAATTGGTTTTTAAGGACAAAAAGAATTTGGAATTAAAAAATCTTCAAGTATTACCATTTGCCGAGGTGGTGAAATTGGCAAACACGTACGGTTCAGAGCCGTATGCCTTATGGCTTGCGGGTTCAAGTCCCGCCCTCGGCACAAACTAAAAGAATACGAAACTCGTAATCTTTAAAATATAAAAAATAAAATAATTTTTTAAATTGATATAGGAATCGCCCCTCTAGGGCATTTAAAGTTTCAATTTATAAATTTCAGTAAAAATAAACTTATGAAAAAAACAAAAGACGTAAAAGTAATAGCCCTTGGTGGCTTGGGAGAAGTGGGGAGAAATATGACTCTTATTGAATATGAGCAAAAAATTCTCATAATTGACTTTGGGCTTCGCTTTCCGGAAGAAACAATGCCTGGAATCGACTTTATAATCCCAAACACCGCCTATTTGAAAGGAAGGGAAAAAGACATTGTCGGAGCTGTTATAACCCACGGACACCTTGACCATATAGGAGCAATTCCTTATCTTTCAAAAAAACTGCACAATCCAACCATTTATGCCCCTCGGCTTTCAAGAGGGCTGATAATGAAAAGACAGGAAGAATTTCCAGATAAAAACTTGAATTTAAAATCAATAAAAGACGGAGACCATCTTTCTCTTCCTCCTTTTAAAATAGAGCCCTTTAGGCAAAATCACAGCATTCCTGAAAACTTAGGAATGATTATTGATACCCCTGCAGGGAGAATAGTCCACACTTCCGACTTCAAATTTGACAGTAATCCGGTAAACGACATTCCTACTGATTTCAAGAAATTGAAAAAAATAGGAGAAAGCGGCGTCCTTCTTTTGATGTCCGACTCAACGGGTGCCGAAGACACAGGACATTCAATCTCTGAAAAAGAAATTGAAAAGAACCTTGAAGAAATTTTCAAGAAATCAAGGAAAGGAAGAATAATAGCGGGAACTTTTGCTTCTCTCTTAAATAGAATCCAGCAGATAATAACTTTGTCTGAAAAATACGGAAGAAAGGTTTGTGTTGAAGGATATTCAATGAAAAATTATGTGGAAATAGCCAAAAGTACCGGCTATATGAAAATAAAAGAAGGAACCCTTATTTCAGCAAAAGAATTGGAAAAATATCCGGATAGCCAGGTAACAATAGTTTGCACCGGGGCCCAAGGAGAAGGTCAGGCGATTTTAATGCGGATAGCAAACAAAGAACACAGAATTATCCGCCTTAAAAAAGGAGATAACATTATCTTTTCTTCTTCTGTAATTCCCGGAAACGAAAGAAGCGTTCAGGCATTAAAAGATGAATTTTACAGGCAAGGAATTAAGGTCTTCCATTACAAGATGATGGATATACATGCGGGAGGACACGGAAAAGAAGAAGAATTGAGAGAAATGATTCGCCTAATGAAACCGAAATTCCTTATGCCCGTCCACGGACAATTTTCAATGCTTGTAAGCCACAGCGAAATTGCAAAAAGCGAAGGAATCCTCGAAAGCAATATAATAGTTGCTGAAAACGGACAGGTAATTTCTTTAAGCGATGAAAAGTTTTCGATTGCCAAAAAACCCGTTCCTTCAAACTATGTAATAGTAGACGGACTCGGAGTAGGAGATGTAGGAGAAGTTGTTCTCCGCGATAGGCAGGTTCTTTCAAAAGACGGAATGTTTGTCATTATAGCTGTTATTGACAGACAGGCCGGAAAAGTAAAGGGTTCTCCGGATATTATATCCCGCGGATTCATATATTTAAGAGAATCAAAAGATCTTTTGTCTCAAACAAGGCAAAAGGTTATCGAGATAATAAACAAATCAACTGGCGGCGGAGAAGTTGTAAATCTTAGCTACGTTAAAGATGAAATAAGGAACAAGGTCGGAAATTTCCTTTATTCTAAAACAAAAAGAAGACCAATGGTTCTTCCTGTTGTTATCGAAGTGTAATTTTGCTACAATATTTGTATTATGCGAATATTTAGCGGCATACAACCAACAGGAGAGCTTCACATAGGCAATTATCTTGGAGCAATAAAGCAATGGATAAAGCTTCAAGAAAAAAACGAATGTCTTTTTTGTATTGTGGACCTTCATGCTTTAACTTCTCCTTTTGACCCTAAAAAGATGGAAGATCTTGTCATGGAAAAAGCAATGATTTACCTTGCTGCGGGAGTTAACCCTAAAAAATCAATAATCTTCATACAGTCAAGAGTAAGCCAGCACTCTGAGCTTGCTTGGCTTTTGAACACGGTAACTCCTATAGGAGATCTTCAAAGGATGACTCAATATAAAGAGAAGTCGGAAAAATTTAAAAAAAACATTAATGCGGGACTTTTAAACTATCCTATTCTTATGGCAAGTGATATTCTTCTTTATCAGACAGAAATAGTCCCTGTCGGGGTAGACCAGAGACAGCATGTTGAACTGACAAGAACAATTGGAAAAAGGTTTAATAGCAGATTTGGAGAAACTTTTAAGATTCCCGAAGTTTATCTTCCGAAAGCAGGAGCAAAAATAATGTCTCTTTCAATTCCGACAAAAAAAATGTCAAAAAGCGATCCCCCTGAAACTAGAATAGGAATATTCGATTCAATAAAAGAAATAGAAGAAAAAATAATGAGGGCGACAACCGACAGCGAAAGAGAAGTAAAATATAATCCTGTTGAAAAACCGGGCATTTCTAATCTTCTTGAAATATACTCTCTCTTTAGCAACATTCCAATTGAAAAATTGAATTTTAATAGCTATAAGGACTTAAAAACAAATCTTTCAAAACTTCTTGCTCTTTCTCTTTCTCCTTTCAGAGAAAAAAAGAAAAAGCTTAAAATAAAAGAAATCAGAGAAATTCTTTCCAGAGGAGAAAAAAAAGCAAGAGTAATTGCCGAAAAAACAATAATGAAAGCAAAAAGAAATATGGGATTGATATAGTTTTCTATCAATTGAAAAACAATCAAAAAAAACACAATAACTGTGTTTTTTTTGTTTCTGTAAAAATAATAAAATTTGAATATTATTTTAAAACATTCATTTTTTAGATATTATCAAAAACCTCCACTTTCCATATTGGTCTCTATAAAAATCTGCTTCTTTCTCTATTTTTTCTATTTCTTTTTTTTGGGAAGAATCAAACTCCAAATAAGCCCTTCCTCCTTTTTTAAGATGCTTTCTAACTTCTTTTAAAAATATCCTTATATAGAAAAGACCGTCTTCTTTTCCAAAAAGAGCTTTCTTTTTCTCAAACAAAATAACTGATTTTTGGACTTTGTTTTTTCTTTTTTCCGGTATGTATGGAGGATTGGCAAATATATAATCGTATTTCTTTTTAATCTTGCTAAAAATATCTGAATAAAAGACATTATATCTTTCCCTTTTTATTTTATTAATATTAAGATTAAGTTTGATCTGCTTTAAAAGATTTTTGTCAATTTCGCCAAAATCAACTTTTGCATTCTTGTTATTTTTAAGAACGGCTACTCCAACACATCCAGAGCCCGAAAAAAGATCAAGACAAAGGACTTTTTTTCTTCCAATTTCTTTTACTGCCCTTTCTGCCCAGAATTCCGTTTCCGGACGAGGAATAAGGGGTTTATAGGAAAGGTCTATTTTTGCCTTTAAAAAATAAACAAAACCAATTATATAATCAATCGGCTCTCCGTTTTTAAGGCGGCAAATATCCTTTTCAAAATCTTTGGTAATTCCCTTTTTATACTTTTCTTCAATAAGCCAGTTTATTTCTTTTCTGTCCATTTTTTTCTCATTTCTTTATATAATTCCCCGAACCAGAGAACAAAAGAAGATATAATCAAAACCGCGATGAATTCCAAAAAACTCAAAGAATAAAATGAAAATATATTTTGAAAAAAGGGAATATACATTACCGCTATTTGCAAAATAAAAGAGAAGATAATACCAATGGCAAAATAAATATTACTGAAAAGCCCTATCTCAAAAATAGATTTTCTTAAAGAGCGCATATTAACAGCATTAAAAAGCTGGGTAAAGGCCATTACAAGAAACACTCCTGTTCTTGCTTTATCCAGCCCTTCAGGAAGAAAAAACTTAAAAATAAGAAGAACGGACAAAAACATCGTTAAGACCATAACTATTAAAAAAGGAATAATTTCTTTTGATAAGATATCCTCCTTTTCTTTTCTAGGAGGTTCTTCTAAAACTTCTCCATGCCCCGGCTCTGCCGCCAAAGAAGCAGCCGGGATACTGTCTGTTATAAGATTAAGCCACAGAATCTGAGTAGGAAGCAAAGGAAGAGGAAGCCCCAAAAGAAGAGTTCCTATAATACTTGCATCTTCTGCAAAATTGGTAGTGATTAAAAAGGCACTGCTTTGCCTTGTATTTGTAAAAACGACTCTTCCTTCCTCTACAGCACTTACGATTGAAGCAAAGTTATCATCAGCAAGAACAATTTCGGCCGACTCTCTTGCAACGTCAGTTCCGATTATTCCCATCGCAATACCAATATCGGCTTTTTTAATAGCCAAAGCATCATTTACTCCGTCACCCGTCATTGCTATAACATTGCCTTGTTTTTGCAATGTTTCCGCTATTTTTAATTTTATTGAAGGAGTAAGCCTGGCAAAAACAGACACTTCTTTTACCGCTCTTTCAAATTGACTATCTGTCATTTTGAGAAGGTCCTGTTCTACATAAGCTTTTTCTTCGTTTCTTTCAACAAGTCCTATTTCTCTTGCTATAGCAAGAGCAGTTTCCCTGTGGTCTCCTGTAATCATTAAAACTCTTATTCCCGCTTTTTTTGCTTTTTCTATCGCTTCTTTTACTCCTTTGCGAGGAGGATCAATCATTCCAACAACCCCTACGAAAATAAGATCATCTGCCATTTCCTCAGATAATGAGTTTATTTCTGTTCCTGCTATTTTATAAGCAAGAGCAATAACTCTCATCGATTTTTTTGTCAGGTCTTCTGTTCTTTTAATTATTTCATTCTTTTTTTTATCACTGAATTTTTTAATTTTACTTTGTTCAAGACAATAAGAAGAGCGAGACAGTATTGCCTCGGGCGCTCCAATAACATAAATTTCCTTTCTTTCTTTTTCATCTTTTAAAATGGAAAGAGAAGCTCTGAATTTTAATTGGGAATTAAAAGGAATATCGTCTATTCTCTTTTCTCTTTCCTGAATAACTTCTTTTTTTAATCCCGCCTTTTCCCCTAAAACAACAAGAGAGGCCTCTGTTGGATCTCCTAAAATTTTATAACCTTCTTCCTCTTTTATTAAACGGGCATTATTGCAAACAGAAGCTATTCGGAGAAGTTTTGCAAGATTCGGCTTTTCAAGAGGAAATATGATATTATTGCCTTGTCTGAATTCTCCTTTTGGAATCCATCCATCGCCCGAGACAGAAATATTATCCTCTTTGTCCATTATAATCTGCTCTATATTCATTGTATTTTGAGTAAGAGTCCCTGTCTTATCTGTCGCAATAACATTTACCACTCCAAGAGTTTCTGTCGCCGAAAGCCGCCTTATTATTGCATTTTTTCTCGCCATTCTACTGACTCCAACCGCTAAAACAATAACTAATATCGCCGGTAATCCTTCCGGTATCCCTGAAACAAGTGAAGCAATCGTAAAAAGAAATATTTCTTCAAATTCAATATCTCTTAAAAAAAACCCAATTAAAAAGGTGAAGAGTGCTAAACTTGCGGCAATAAGGCCCATTTGCTTTGCCAGCTTATCCGTCTTCTTTTCAAAATGCCCCTTTGCCCTTTTAATTTCTTTCATGCTTTTTGCTATTTCTCCTATAACAGTATGAATTCCGGTTGAAACAACAATGGCTTTTGCCCATCCTCCCGCAGCAAAAGTTCCCATAAAAATCATGTTTTTTCTGTCAGAAATCCCAGTTGAAAAAGACAAAGGTTCAATATCTTTGCTCACGGGAAACGACTCTCCTGTAAGGGAGGCCTCTTGCGTTCTAAAGTTTTTAACTTCTAAAAGCCTACCATCAGCCGGAATTTTATCACCCTCTTCTATAAAAATAATATCTCCGGGAACAAGGTCTCTTGCATCTATTTGAAGAAGCTCTCCATTTCTAAAAACCTTTGCATGAGGAACAATCATTGTCTTTAAGGCCGCTATCGCTTTTTCCGCTTTGTATTCTTGGATAAAACCCATCACGGCATTTATAAGAATAACGGCAAAAATGACATAAACATCAATTAAATGATTGAAAATAAAAGCTATAAAGGCAGCTACAAAAAGAATGTAAATAAGGATGCTGTGAAATTGTTTGAAAAATATAAAGACAGGTCCCTTTTCTTCTCCGGAAGGGATTTCATTAAACCCGTATTTTTCAATTCTTTCTCTAACTTGGCTGTCAGTAAGACCCGATATATTTGAGGATAAACTTTCTATTACTTCTTCGCTTTTTTTTGAATAAAAATTCATTATCTGTTTATTTTCTTTAAATTTTTCTTAATCTTCTTTCTTTTCGTATTCTTCAAGTTTTTCTTCAACTGTTTCTTCTATGGAGCCCAAATCAGAAGCAAAGCCAAAAAGAGAAAACATCACAATGCTTCCAAGTAAAAGGCCAAAGCTATTTATTGTAAAAAAAAGAAAAGAATTACTTATCACTTCTTTATTTAAAAGACCCATTCCAAGGCCAAAAGAAGCAAGAGGAGGAAGAATTGTCACTGCTACTAAAACTCCCGAAGCGATATTTTGAAGATCGCTTCTTACCCAGATATATGTTCCGACAAGACCGGCCGCAAAAGAAATAAAAAGGAACTCAACAAAACTTTCTTTTATTAGTAGTTGAGGGTCAATCTCTTTGAATCTTAGGAAAAAACTGGCAACAAAAGCGGTAAAAATTGAAACAGCAAGAGCTTTTAGCGTTGTAATTGCCCTTTTCAAAGAAAGGTTGCTATTCGAAATAACTATACCAAGCCCTATGACCAGAAAAGAAGAAAGAAGCGGCGCAATAAGCATCGCTCCTATTATTATTGCAGGACTATCAACTGCAATACCCGAAGCGGCGAGAAAACTGGCGGCAACAAGAAGGAAATAAAATTCCTTACTTGGAGTGCTTTCTTTTATAAGTTTGTCGCAAGCCCTTTTCTTCTCAAAGAGAGAAGAAGTTATTATTGGAGATTTGTTGTTTTTCATATTTTTTGGTTAATAATAGCTTATTCTAATCAATTACCGATTTTTTTTCAATACAAAAACCCCCCATCGCTTTATACGTAAAGATATCACGCACAAAATGATGGGGGGTTTTATTGTTTAGTCGCGTCTGTCGAATCCTCTTCCTCCTCCCGGTCTTCGTTCCTGCATCGGTCTTGCTTCGTTTACAGTAAGAGTTCTTCCGTCGAGCTCTTTTCCGTTAAACATTTCGATCGCTTTTTGAGCGTCTTCGTCATTTTCCATTTCAACGAAACCAAATCCTCTTGAACGTCCGGAAAGCTTGTCCATAACTATTGAGGCCGACTCTACCGCTCCTGCTTGAGAAAAGCTTTCTTTCAAGCCGTCTTCGGTAGTATTGTAGGACAAACCACCAACATATAATCTTTTAGCCATAATGAATTTTCTTATTACAAGTAGGTCGACCCTTCTTAGGCACTGAATACTTAAGAAACCTACGCTTTTTTGATACTAAAGGAAAATGTTAATAATGTCAAGTAAGAATTTTTCTCAATCTAAAAATATTAAACATTTTAAAAAAGAGTCATATTCTTTTTTTCTTTTTCTAAAAAACGAAGAATAAGACTGTTAAATCCGTATTTTTTTAAAAAGGCAACAACTTTTTTT
>JAQVFW010000003.1:77142-80638 GCA_028697015.1 Candidatus Paceibacterota bacterium | reverse complement strand
CTTCTTAATAATTGTTTCAAGACAATAATCCATTTATTTGACAAATTTTAGCAAAGAATTAATATCGAAACTGACGTTGTTCTTTGATTTAATAAGAAAGGAGGCGATATGAGTTCATGCTTTATTAAAGTTGTTGCTTTGGATGTTTATGGAACTATCCTTGCTTATGACGACTATGATTGCTCTTTTTCTCCCAGAAAAGGGCTTGAAGATTTTCTGGATCAGTGCGATGAAAAAAAAGTAAAAGTTGTTATAAGCTCCGATTCTTTTATCCAAAACGTAAAAAATGATTTGATTATTGCATTTAAACTGGCTGCGGAAAAAATAGCAGACGGAGAGTTAAGCTCAAAAATGAAAAAAAGATTGAATATAGGGAGGTTTGACGATTTTTTCCAGCTTGACCAAGGAGTAAAAGATTTCTCCGTTATTATTGGCCACTATGGCATTAATCCCAGAGAACTTCTGGTTGTCGGGGATAATATAGACAGGGATGTTCAAGGGGCTATAGTGTCGGGAGCAAATGTCATATACTGTCCTCCCTACGGTGTTAACGAAGGGGGAAAGTGGGACTTTACGAAAATAGAACTGGACTGCATTAAAAGTTAAAACTCCTTTTGATATCTTTTCTTTTCTTTCTAGAAAAGAAAAGATATATTGCTCGGGAAACGGATTCTCGGGCTTTTTAATTTGTAGTTTTTGCCATAAGTATTTTTTTATTGTAGTATCAAGTAAAATAAGAATTTTTTAAAAATATGAAAATCGGAATAATAATTTCAAGAATAGGAGGGGAAGACGGAGTAGCCCTTGAAACGGAAAAATGGATTGAAGTTTTTCAAAGAATGGGACACGAAGTTTTTATTTCCGCCGGAAAGTTTGAGAAAGACATACTGGTTGATAAAAAGTACTGCAAAGAAATAAAGAGTTTGTTTTTTGGAAGCGGCGCCAATGAAAAAGAAAGGAAAAGAATATTTAACAGCTCGCTTGAAGATTCTAAAAAAATATTAAGCGAAATAGATTCTGAGGCCGAAAAAATATTTGAAAAACTAAACGAATGGATAAAAGAGAACAATCTTGAAGTTTTGGTTTTGGAAAATACCAACGCCCTTCCTGTTCATCTTCCTTTGGCAAAAGCGATCAAGAAAATAGTAAAAAAGACGGATATTAAAATAATTTCCCATGACCATGATTTTTATTGGGAAAGGGAAGGGAAATACGTATCAGAAAGCGAAGAGATAAATAATCTTGTAAAAGAACTCTTTCCTCTTAATTTTCCAAATGTTACCCATGTTGTTATCAATAGCCCGTCTTTAAAAAAGCTCAAGGACGATTTTGGAATGAAAGCGGTATATATTCCAAATGTGATTGATTTTGAAAAGCCCTTCGGATTAAAGATAGAAAAGAACAAGGATTTGCCGGAAAAAATAGGGCTTAAAAAAGATGATATTGCTCTTTTTCAGGTAACAAGAATAATCAGAAGAAAAGGCATAGAAACGGCTCTTTCTCTTATTAAAGAATTAGATGACAAAAGAGTAAAGCTTGTTATTACGGGAACGGCCAAAGATGATCCCGGAAATCTTTATTATAACGAGCTGAAAGAAACAATTAAAAAGTTTAAAATAAAAAGCCAGGTTATATTTGCCGGCGATAAGTTTTCAAGCAGATATTTTTTCGCAAACTATTTCTATTTTGATTTCTTAAAGAACAGATACAAAACGTATACAATTTCTGACGCTTATGCCAATGCTATTGCTTGCACTTTTTTTAGCAAGTATGAGGGATTTGGCAACGCTTTTGTTGAGGCAATAGCGGCGAAAAAGCCGATTTTTGTCAATGACTATGAGCCAAGTTTTTGGGAAGATATTGGAAGCAAGGGCTTTAAGGTTGTTATGATTAAAAAAGGATTCTTAACGAAAAAAGCAATAAGAGAAATAAAAAGAATTATTCACAATGAAAAGCTCTCTCAAAGGATAGGGGAGTTTAATTTTGAGCTGGGCAAGAAGTATTTTTCCTATGAAGTTTTGGAGAAGAAATTGAAGGAAATACTTGAAAGTTAATAAAAATATGGGATAATAGATAAGGAAACGTAAAAGTTATTTATAAACAATAAAAAATTAAAAATATGAATATTTTTTATAACAAAGAAGGAGAAAAAAACGTTTTAAATATCTCGATATTTTCAATAGTTTGCGCATTGTTATTCATTATTCTTTTAATGTATGTTTTGCCTCAATATAGGGTATGGCAGAAAGAATTAGCCGGCAAAGCATTATTAAGGGAAGCGGAATGGTCTAAGAAAGTTCAGATTGAAGAGGCAATCGCGAATTTGGAAGCGGAAAAATTAAATGCTCAGGCCGAAGTTGAAAGAGCAAAGGGAATGGCAGAGGCGATTGAAATTGAGGGGGGAGCTCTTACAAAAGAGTATATTCAATATTTATGGGTAAGGCAGAATATATTTAGCGATAAGACCACTATTTATATCCCTACAGAAGCAAATCTTCCCGTTCTTGAAGCAATAAGATTGGGCGAGTAAAAATAAAAAACATGTAAAAATCTGAGATACTTTCTCAGATTTTTCTTTTATGCTAAAATTATAGCAGTTAGATAATTATTTAAATTTAAATATTAGAAATAGATTTATGAATGTTAAAACATCATTAAACTTGCAAATTGTTTTAATCATGATTATTTCAATTTTCGCAGTTTTTTATTTAATCCAGGATAAGCCGGAAAAAATTGAAGAAGTTGTTATTGATGAAAAAGAGGAAGAAACAAAGTTTGAAGCAATTGTTTCTTCAAATCAGCTTGCCACAGAGGCCGGTTTTGAGATTTTAAGTTTAGGAGGCACCGCAGCCGATGCTGCAATTGCCGTTGCGGCTACTCTTAGCGTTGTTGAACCCTGGTTTTCAAGCGTTCTTGGAGGGGGAACATGGGCTCTTTATTACGAATCATCATCTGGCAAAGTTACAAGCATTGACGGAGTCGGGCCGGTAGGAAGCTTGGCAACAGTATCTGATTATGAAAAGAGGGGAGATATTGCTGGAATACACCAGTCAAATGTTCCCGGGGCTTGGGACGGCTGGATGCTATGGCTTGAAAAATACGGGAAATTAGACCTGGAGCAGGTTCTTTCTCCCGCCATAAGGATTGCAGAGGAAGGATATTTAATTAGCAATGACATGGAAAGGTGGCTCAATAATTTATCTTCTTTAATTTTAAGCAGGCCCGATTCAATGGCTATTTATGCTTTAGACGGAAAACTTATTAAGGCAGGAGATACAGTTTACCAAAATAACATGGCAAAAACGCTTAGAGACCTTATTAATGCTTACAATGAGAATATTGAAAACGGAAGGTCATCTGCAATACAATCGGCAAGAGATTATTATTACAGGGGTAAAATAGCAGAAGCGATTGTTGATTTCTCAGACAGATTTAACGGTTATTTAACTTTAGATGATTTTAATAATTTTGAAAGCCAAATCGTAGAGCCGATTTC
>JAQVFW010000003.1:58183-77042 GCA_028697015.1 Candidatus Paceibacterota bacterium | reverse complement strand
TCGGTTGTTGAATTTGGACTGTCCGCCCAAGAGGCAATCAACAAACCTCGCTTTATAACCACCGCTTTTCCGGCAGGAACCTATCCGTATAATGTAAACAACGTTCTTCAAATGGAAAACGGCTTTCCTTCTGAAACCATTGAAAATTTAAAGTCAAAGGGGCATAATGTCACAGTTGGCACCGGAATTTTCGGCAGCGCCAATATGCTTGTTATTGATAAAGATAAGGAGGTGCAAATAGGAGCGGAATCGCGAGGCAGCTCTTATGGGAAAATAAAGGAAATAAATAATTAATTTTTTGCCTTTGGCAATAAAAATATGGAAATAAAAAAAGCGGAGTTTGCCAAAGGAGTTATAGGGGATGATTATGGGACAAAAGATAATTTGCCCCATATCGCTTTTTTTGGCCGTTCCAATGCCGGCAAATCAAGCGTTATTAATTCTTTAAGCGGCAAAAAGGATCTTGTAAAAACAAGCAAACTGCCCGGAAAAACAAGGGAAGCCAATTTCTTTAAGATTAACAATTCTTTCTATTTTGTTGATTTTCCCGGATACGGATATGCCAAGCGTTCAATATCAGAACGAAACAAAATGATAAAAAGAATCTTTTGGTATTTAAAATTTTCCAAATCAAAGCCAAATGCCGTTTTTCTTATCATAGACGCCAAAGTGGGGATTACTATTCTTGATAAAAACATGATTGAGGTTCTTTTGGAAAATAATCATAAGGTTGTCATTGTTGCAAATAAAATTGATAAATTAAAAAAAGAAAATAAAAAAGAGCGTTTCTTGCTTCTTCAAAAAGAAGCAAAAAATATTCCGGTTTTGGGATATTCCGCAAAAACAAACGAAGGCAAAGAAGAACTAATTGATAGAATTGCAAGTTTTTTATAAATTAAAACCTTTAAAATTAATTAAAACGATTATGAAAAAACCGGAAGAAATTAAAAAAATAGTTAAAGAAAAATATGCCAAGATAGCTACAGGTAGTTTGTGCTGTTCTTGCGGCTGTAAAACCGAAAATGATATTTCAAAAAGTATCGGATATTCCAATGAGGATGTTTTAATAGAGGGAAACCTTGGACTTGGATGTGGCAATCCTCTTGCCTTTAGTAAAATTAAAGAAGGGGATACTGTTCTTGATCTTGGCTGCGGGGCTGGTTTTGACTGTTTTCTTGCAGCAAAAAGGGTTAAAGAAAAAGGAAAAGTCATAGGAGTTGACATGACAAAGGATATGATTGAAAGAGCGAAAGAAAATGCCAAAAGACGCAAAGTAAAAAACGTTCAATTTATTTTAAGCGAAATAGAAGAAATGCCCATTAAAGACAACTCCATTGATATTATAATCACAAATTGCGTAATAAACCTTGCTCCTGATAAATTAAAAGTTTTTAAGGAGGCATATAGAGTTTTGAAAAAAGGAGGGAAAATATTTCTTTCTGATATTGTTTTGCTAAAAGAGCTTTCAGAGAAGCAAAAAAACGATGAAAATTTGCTTGCTGGCTGCGTGGCGGGAGCTCTCCTAAAAGAGGATTATCTTGCCAAGCTAAAAGAAGCCGGATTTAAGATAAACATTCTTAATGAAAACAGAAAAATAAGCAAGGAGCAGTACAATGGCATTGATCTTATGAGTTTAACCCTTGAAGCGGTAAAATAGATTTATAAAAAAATTAATTAATATGAAAAAAACCATTATTGTTTTAACTGTTCTTTTTGTAATTTTTTCCATCTTCTATATTTCCAAAAACAAAGAAGAAGTGGAAATTCCCGATAATGATTTAATAGCAAATAATGAATCTGTGATTGAAGGATATCTTCTGATAAACGTCCCTGGTCTGGAGCGGGACGTTTGGCATTTGCTTTATGAAGAGCCTGGCAAGCCTGCTTTATCCATTCCTTTACTATATGAAGACAAATCAAACTGGGAACCCGGAATGCGGGTTAAAATAACCGGGATTGAAAAAGAGGAAAAATTTGAAGTAATTTCGTTTGAAAAAATAGAAGAGGGAGAGAAAGATAATATTGAGCCGATAAGCATTGGAGGAGAAAAAGACGAATATGGCTGTTTCATTTCGGCAGGATATACTTTTTGCAAAGCAAAAGAAAGATGCGTCAGAATTTGGGAAGAGGGATGCGGAATAACAAGCATTCCGGCAAGCAGTAATAATGTTCCGGATAATGAAGATTCTTGCAGAGAAATGAAGGGAGAATGGGGAATTTTCGGACTTTCTCTTTTAAAGCAATGCAACTTGCCGACTTCAGACGCCATCAAGAATTGCTATAATGAAAGTGATTGTGAAGGGAGTTGTATCGCTAAATTGTCATCTGAAGAGGAAATTAGAGTAAAAAAAGGAGAATCTATTGAAAAAACCGGAAAATGTTCCATGTGGCTAAATACTTACGGATGTAATGCTTTTGTCAATGATGGAAAAGTTAGTGCCATACTTTGCGTTGATTAAAATAATTCTTCTTGAAAAGTTTTTCTTTTACTGTATTATCTATTAAAGATTAATTTATTTATTATGTATCAAACAACAACATATCAGTTATTGCTCATTATAGCGGTATTGTGGACTTTGCCATGGAAGGGAATTGCCCTTTGGAAGTCCGCCCGCAACGGGGAATTAGCTTGGTTTATCGCTCTTCTTGTTATTAATACTTTAGGCCTCTTGGAAATATTATACATCTTTTTTTTGGGAAAAAAGGATAAAAAAGACGAAATTTCTAATTTTAGCAAAATTGAAAACAATGAACATAAATAATCCGTTTGAAAACTTTGTTTCCCGAATAGAAAAAACGGCCAAATATCTTGGCCTTTCAAAAAAGGAAATTGAATCTTTAATTACCCCGGACAGGATTGTAGAAAAAAAGATAGAAGTTAAAATTGGAGATAAAAAAAAAGATGTCCCTGTTTTTAGGGTGCAGTTTGACAATAGCAGAGGACCCTACAAGGGAGGAATTCGCTTTCATGAAAAAGCGGACATTGATGAAGTAAAAGCCCTTGCCGGAGGAATGGCTTTAAAATGTGCTGTTGTCGATATTCCTTTGGGAGGAGCCAAGGGCGCAGTTCAGTTTAATCCCAAAGAATGCTCAAAAGAAGAAATAGAAGAAATAGCAAGATCTTTTGTCAGAGTTATGATTGATTATATCGGCCAAGATAAGGATATTCCTGCCCCCGATCTTTATACAAACTCGGAAATTATGGGATATATGCTTGACGAATATGAAAAACAAACAGGAAAAAGCCAGCCCGGGGTAATAACCGGAAAGCCCCTTATTCTTTTTGGATCTCTTTTGAGGGACTACGCAACCGCTCAAGGAGGTGTTTTTGCCCTAAAAGAAATTGTTTCTCTTTTGCAAAAAGATCCTTTAAAATTAAAAGTGGCTATTCAAGGATTTGGCAATGCCGGTTCCAATATTGCAAAAATACTTCACAAGGAAGGATATATTATCGTCGGTCTTTCAGATAGCAAAGGGGGAATGTACAGTCCTTATGGTCTTGATCCGATTGCCATAGATAAAATAAAAAAGGAGAATAAATCAATTGACAGTCTTTATTGCAAAGGGAGCGTTTGTGATTACGAACAAATGAAAAAAGACAATGTTACTCTTCTTTCAAATGAAGAGTTTTTAGAATGCGATTGTGATATTTTGATTCCGGCAGCTTTAGGGGGCCAGATTACCGAGAAAAATGCGGATAGAATAAAAGCCGGGATTATTCTTGAAATTGCAAACGGACCGACATCTCCTTTGGCAGATAATATTTTAAACAAAAAAGGAACAATCGTTATTCCTGATATTTTAAGCAATGCGGGAGGAGTTATAGTAAGTTATTTTGAATGGGTTCAAAACAGGCAGAATTACTACTGGAGCGAAGAAGAAGTTAAAGAAAAATTGGGGAAAATTATGGTCAGAGCTTTTGAAAACGCCTGGAAGATAAAAAGCCAGAGAGAAACATCTTTTAGAGAAGCGACTTACATTCTTGCCGTTTCGCGAATAATTGAAGCAAAAAAAGCAAGAGGAAGAGTTTAATTAAAAGCGAAGGAGCATATGAAAATTCTAAAATTCTTCTTATTTTTCATAATTCTAATAAGTATCTCCATTTTTGTCTCTCTTGTTGATTTTTCTTTTCTTATTCTTCGTTCTTTGGAAAAAAACGGCACTTTCGGAGAATTTATTATAGAAGCGGGAAAACAAGTGTTTCTTTCTTCTCCTCTTAGAATAAATACGGAAGAAATATATTTTCCCCTTGAAATATCAGAAACAATTAATATTACAAATAAACACAGGCAGGAAAACGGATTGCCGCCTCTTAAGGAAAATTCAAAACTTAATTCTTCGGCCCTGATTAAAAATGAAGACATGTGCCAAAACCAATATTTTGAGCATGACTCTCTTTCTAACGAAGGAGTGGGGGACTTGGCTAAAAAGACAGGATATGACTTTATTTTTATCGGCGAAAACTTGGCTTTGGGAGGGTTTAAAAGCGAAGAAGATCTTCTTTCATCATGGATGAACAGTCAAGGCCACAGGGAAAATATCTTAAGCAAGAATTACTCTGAAGTTGGCATTTCTCTTTTGAGATGCAATTTTGAAAATAAGAATGTCTGGCTTGCCGTTTCCCATTTCGGACTTCCTCTTTCTTCTTGCCCTATTGTAAATGAAAATCTTAAGACAAGGATTGATTTTAATAAAATAGAGCTTGATAACTTTTTGGAAAAGATTGAAACTCTCTATTCTGAAATTTCAGGGTTTGAAATAAAGGTGGGCCAGGAATACATAAAAAAAGTCAGAGAATACAATATGCTTGTTTCAACTTATAATATTCTTGTGAAGGAGACGGAAGAATTAGCAAATGGTTATAACAAGCAAATAGCTTTATTTAATAAATGCGTTGATGAATTTAGATAGAAAAATAAATTACAAGGAATATTTTTTTTCTCTTAAGCCATTTTTGGGCTTCTCTTTTTTAATATTCTTTTTTTCATTTATTAACGGCTATTTTTTAGGTGAAAAGGTTTTTGATAAAGACGGAATGTTTTTGGAAGAATTAAGAAAGATTGCTTCTTCGCTTGTTAATATGGGGAATATAGAGCTCTTTTTCTTTATTTTCATCAATAATACAGTTTCTTTATTTTTGACGGTTTTTTTAGGAATGCTATTTTCTATCTTTCCCTTCTTTGTTCTTCTTGTTAACGGGGGAATTCTAGGCATTTTATTTTTCTTTTTTCTTCAAAATTCCAATCTTAGCTTATTTTTGCTTGGAATTTTGCCTCACGGAATAATTGAAATCCCAATTTTAATAATTGGAGGAGCAATGGGATTTAAAATGGGCAAAACCATGATAAGCGTTCTTTTTAAAAAAAAGGGAGATTTAAGAGAAGAAATTTCTCTTTCTTTTGTCTTTTTTGCAAGATTTTTATTCCCTCTTATTGCAATAGCCGCTCTTGTTGAAGTTTTTATAACCGGATCAATCTTAGACATAATGAAATGATTGAAAAAGAGATTCAAAAATTAAAGAATAAAAAAAGAGCTAAAGCTTGCAGTAGATATTTTAAAACGAAAAAAGGGGAGTATGGAGAAGGAGATGTTTTTCTCGGGGTAGACGTTCCTTCTTTAAGGATAATTTCTAAAAAATATTTTAAAGAAATACCCTTAAAAAAAGTGTCAGAATTGCTGAAAAGCAATATTCATGAATATAGGTTTACCGCCCTTGTTATTCTAGTTGAAAAATACAAGGTTATGAAAAAAAAGGAAATCTTTTCTTTCTATCTTAAAAACATCAAAGGAGTAAATAATTGGGATTTGGTTGATACGAGCGCTCCGAAAATAATTGGCGATTTTCTCCAAGATAAAGAAAAGGATATCTTGTATGATTTTGCAAAATCAAAAGACATTTGGAAAAGAAGGATAGCCATAATATCAACCCTTTCTTTTATTTCTAAAAATGAATTTAAAGATGCTCTGAAAATTTCAAAGATTTTACTTGAAGACGACAATGATTTGATTAATAAGGCAACCGGATGGGTTCTAAGAGAAGTTGGCAAAAAAAATAAAAAAGCCCTTCTTGATTTTTTACAAAAGAACAAAGGAAAAATGAAAAGAACAACATTAAGATACGCAATTGAAAAATTAAAAGAAAAGGAAAGAAAAGAGTGGCTGAAAAAGGGAACGGTTTCAATCTTCCTTTCTTTTTTGGTTTCAATGGGAGTTTTCGGCTCTTCTCTTTTTCTTTTAAGCGAAAAAGCAAGAGAGGAAAGAAAAGAAGGGGCAATAGTTGAATCAATATACATGACCGGCTGGACAGCAAGCAGTAAAAGCAGGACCAGTGATATGCTTGAAATTGTAAAGAATACAAGAATTAATTCTGTAGTTATAGACATTAAGGATTATTCCGGATACGTTTTTTATAAAACAAACGTTCCGGAAGTTAAAGCATATGGAGCGGAAAAGATAATAATCCCAAATATTGAAGAATTGATTGAAAAGTTTCACAACGAGAAAGCGTATGTCATTGCAAGAATGGTTATTTTTCAGGACCCGGTTTTGGCAAGAGCAAGGCCCGATATTGCAATAAGAAGAAAATTTAATCCAAACGTTCTTTGGACCGATAAATCAGGGCTTACTTGGATTGACCCTTCAAGCAAAGAGGCGTGGGAGTATAATTTGAAAATAGCAAAAGATGCATTTGAAAAAGGATTTGATGAAGTTAATTTTGATTACATTAGATTCCCTTCCGACGGCAATTTAAAGGACATGGATTTTCCCCTTTGGGACGGAGAGAAACAAAAAAGAGCTATTATCAGGGATTTTGCACAATATCTTAGAAGGGGGACAATGGGCAAAAATCTTTCCGTTGATTTGTTCGGGCTTGTTACCGTAAACAGCGATGATTTGGGAATAGGCCAGGTTCTTGAAGATTTTGTCCCTTTTTTCGACTATATTTCCCCAATGGTTTATCCGTCCCATTATGCTCATGGATTCAGAGGATACGCCAATCCGGCGGAATATCCTTATGAAGTGGTTTATTATTCAATGAAAAGGGCAAAAGAGAGAATTGATGCCTTGCCTTATGAAAAAAAAGCCAAATTGCGTCCCTGGCTTCAGGATTTTAACCTTGGGGCCGTTTATGACGAGCAAATGGTAAAAAGCCAGATAAGAGCCGTCTATGACGCCTTAAAAGAAGATTTTAAGGGGTATATGCTTTGGAATCCGAGAAATATTTATACAAGAGGAGCGATTAAATATTAAAATGGATAATTCGATTCTTTCCGTTTCACAATTTATAACCCGTATTAATATCGGATTGAAAAAGGCGAAGGTAAAAATAATAGGGGAGGTTGGCAGGGCAGATGTCGGCCCAAAGGGGCATGTCTATTTTACTCTTAGAGATGAAAACAAGCAAAGCGTTATAAGTTGCGCTATTTGGAAATTTAAATATGACCTTTTTGGAATTGAACTGAAAGAAGGCCTTAAAGTAATAATTTCCGGAGCTCCGGAAATATATCCTTCTACCGGGCGTCTTTCTTTAATAGTTACTTCTTTAGAGATTGCAGGAGAAGGCGTTCTGAAGAAAGAATATGAAAAATTAAAAAAGAAGCTTTCTGAAGAAGGAATTTTTGCTCCCGAAAGAAAAAGAGAAATTCCCCAGTATCCCAAAAAAATAGGGCTTATTACTTCTTTAAGAGGAGCGGTAATTGCCGATTTTTCCAATAATCTTGGAAAGTACGGCTTTGAGGTGAAAATAATTGATTGTCGGGTTGAAGGACAAGAGGCCGTTTCCGATATTCTGGGAGCCATTAGGACTTTTAAGAAGAAAGATATAGAACTGCTTGTCATAATGAGAGGAGGAGGGGCTCTTGAAACATTGGCTCCTCTTATGCCTTTTAATAATGAAAAATTAGTAAGGGAGGTAGCAAAGTTTCCCGTTCCGGTAATTTCGGCCATTGGCCATCATAAAGATGTTCCTCTTCTTTCTATGGCTTCTGACCTTAATGTTTCAACTCCAAGTATTGCCGCGACGACCATAAATAGATCGTGGGATAATCTTCTTTCTTTTTTAGAGAATGAAGAAAGAAAAATATTTTATAGTTATCAGGATATTTTAAAAAAAGGGGAAGAAAGCTTAAAAACGATTGCAACTCTGATTAAGGATTCCAAAGAGCTGATTTTTAAAAAATATGAAGAAATTGAAAATAAGCTGAGGGTTTCTTATTTTGTCTTTAAAAATAATATCATTAATGTTAAAATAAACTTTGAAGGCAAAAAAAATAAAATTATTCTTGATATGGAAAGATGCCTTGATGAAGCTATAAATTATCTAGAGAAAACGGAAAAGATTGTTTTTGCCAATAGCCCCGAAAGGCAGCTTTCTTTGGGCTATAGCATAACAAGAGCAAAGGGAAAAATATTAAAAAGCGTTCAAGGGTTATTAGAGGGAGAGGAAATTAGCGTTGCGCTTAAAGACGGAAGCGTTATTTCAAATGTTAAAAAAATAATTAAGAAAAATTAAAATGGCAAAAGAAAACAATCCAAAAGACCTAAATGAAAGCTTAAAGCGCCTTTCCGAGATATCTTTTTGGTTTGAAAACCAGAAGGAAATTGACGTTGAAGAAGGATTAAAAAAAGTAAAAGAAGCAGCGGAGCTTATGAAGCTTGGCAGAAAGCGCCTTAAGGATATAGAAAACGAATTTGAAGAAATAAAAAGGGAAATAGAAGTTGAGGAAGAGAAAGAAAACCTTTGAAAAAATATGAAAACTCTTATTATTTACGCATCTTTAAGGGGAGGAAAAATAGAGAAGTTTGCGCATATTATAGGAAAAGAAATAGGGGCGGAGATTGTCCCTTATTATAAAGCCAAAACTGAAAAAGTCATTGAAGCGGACATTTTGGGATTTGGCTTTAATGTTTATAAAGGAGGAATAAACAGCGATTTTCTTAATTTTATAAAAAACCTTCCTTATCAAAAAAAGAAAGTATTTATTTTCTGGCTTCCTAAAAGCTTTTTTACTTTCTTTTTAAAAAGGCGCGTCAAAAAAATGAAGAATCTCTTAAATAAAAAGGGCTTTAACGAAATAAAAGAGCTTGAATGTAAAGATTGCGGATTTTTTAATAAAAAAGACATGAATGAAAAAGATATAGAAGATGCTAAATATTTTGCAAAGAAACTGATATATGGAGGATAAGGAATTTGAAAAACTTGTAAGGCAAGGCATAGAATTAATTCCTCAAAAGTTCTTAGAAAAGATGGATAATGTTGAAATCTGCATAGAAGATTCTCCAAATAAAGAGCAATTAAAGGAACTGGGAATGAGAAGGGGGGATTTTCTTTTCGGACTTTATGAAGGGATACCGAAAACGGAAAGGTGGGGATATGGACTTTCTCTTCCTGATAAAATTACAATATTCAAAAAGCCGATAGAAAAATACGCTAGAAATAGCGAGGAAATAAAAGAAACGGTCAAAAAGACCATTTGGCATGAAATTGCTCATCATTTCGGGTTTGATGAGGAAAAGGTGAACATTCTTGAAAAGAGAAAGTTTAAAAAAAAGAGATAAAAGATATTATCCTTTTTCTACTCTTCTTACGTATTCTTTAGTTTCAGTATTTATCTCAATTATGTCTCCTTCTTCAATAAAAAGAGGGACGTTAATTTCCTTGCCTGTTTCAAGAACTACTGCTTTTGTTCCTCCTTGGGCCCTGTCTCCTCTTATTCCAGGGGGCGCCGACTGCACTTTAATTTTTATTTTAATCGGCAAATTGATATTTACTATTTTATCATTGAAAACGACTCCTTCAACTTCCATGTTCGGTTTTAAAAGCTTTGCTATCTCTTTTATTTTACTTTCATCCATCTCGAATCTTTTTTTAGAATCGGAGCTTTCAGAAAAGAAATATTTATCTCTGTGAGAATAAAGAAATTTGCAGTTTATTCTTGATATTTCCGCTTCCTCAAAAATATCAGAAGGGTGAAAGGTTTTTGAAAGTATTTCTCCGGTGATAAGGTTTTTCATTTTTGCCTGAAGAACGGAATGCCCTCTTCCTTTAAACATTGAAGAGGCCTCGACTATTTCATACGGGTTTTTGTCTATCAATATTCTTATTCCTTTTTCAATTTTTGAGTATGGAATCATAGTTTTGTTTTTATAAAATCGTTATTTCCCATCAGGAAATCTTTTCCGGAGACGGGATTTTTGCCTTCTACTTGTATTTTTTTTAAAATAAGGGCTCCTTCTTTGCATTTTACGGCGGGGAATTTGTCTTTGGATTTAAAAACTTCCCCCTTTTTGAAGTTTTCCTCCTTTATCGCTTCAGATTCAATAATCTTTATTCGTAAAAAACTTTTATCATTTTTTTTCCAAAAAGTAAATACTCCGGGCCATGGCGTGAATGCTCTTATTTTCCTTTCTATTTCTTTTGCTGTTTTATCCCAGCTTATTTTACCGTCCTCTTTCCTTATTATCTTACTATAGGTTGCCTTTTTATCGTCTTGTTTTTCCAGCTTTACATCTTTACTTATGATTTTTGGAATTGTTTCAAGTAAAAGTAAAAGAGAAAGAGCGGCAATTTTATCTAAAAGTGAAAAAGAAGTGTCTTTAGGGAAAATTGATATTTCTTTTTTTGCAATTATATCTCCTTCATCCATTTTTTCGTTCATTTTGAAAATAGAAACGCCGGTTTTTTCATCTCCGCTTAAAATGGCAAATTGAACAGGGGAGGGCCCTCTGTATTTTGGCAAAAGGGAAGGGTGGATATTGTAAGAACCGTATTTTGGCAGATTAATGATGTTTTCTGGCAGTATTTTCGAATAGGCGGCAACAATAATAATATCGGGAGAAATTTTTTTCAGTTCTTTGTAAATTTCATCCTTTTTTTCTTTTTGGAGAACTTTTATCTTATGCTTTTGAGCGATAATTTTTGTTTCGGGAATCGCAATTTTTCCTCTGTTTCCAAGACGGTCTTTTTTTGTAACAAGAAGACAGGGCTTGAATTTTGATTTTGCAAGCCCTTCAAGTATAACGGCTCCAAAACGGGGAGTGCCAAAAAATACAATTTTACTTTCCATTTCCATTTTTTAAAACAGATTTTTTATCTTCTACTTTCCATTCTATCTCAGAATCTTTTCCGGCAAATTCAAGCCAATCGTTTTGAGGAGTGATTACAAACCATTTTTTCTTCATTTTTGAAAAAACCATTGGATTCTCTCTGTAAAAGGGCTTTTTGACTATTTCTTTTGGCTTCAAATTGCCAAGTTCAAGCCATTTTTTAAAAACTGTTTCTATTGCATAATCCAGATCTCTTGAATTTGCCCAATCGGCTACTTTTGTAATGGCCTTTTTTGCCTTTTCAACTGAACCGGAAAGCTCCAAGAGCTGTTTTGCCGGTTTTGTATATCTTGAATAAATAATCTTTGCTTTTTTAGCATTCTTCTTAAGAAGAGACAATGAGACCCCTTTTGTTTTGAAATAGTGGGTGATTATCTGTCTTATCGCCGTTTCTTTCTTTAGTTCTTCGTAATACTTGATTTTTCCGGTTTTAATGAATTCTTCTATTTTTTCACTTATGCTTTTTCCTATTCCTTTTATTTTTTTCAGTTCAATTTTTGAAATATCTTCTTTGATTTTTTCTATTTCAAAGGCGGCTTTTTTGTAAGCTGCCGGTTTAAAAGGGACTCCTTTAATTTCCAAAAGGTCGGCTGTATCTTTTAGAATTTGAATAATCTTTTTATTTCTCATATACGGCATTTTATCATTCTTTAGGGTGTTTGAATAGGGCAAGTAAAAGAAGAGGCGGCCTTGCTTTGCAAGACCGCCTTGTTTTTACAGAGACGCTTTCTTAGGCCTTGGGATAGAATCCCTCGGCCGAGAAAAGGACTACGCCTTCCGGAAAACCGTCCTCGTCGGTGGTTTCCCAAGCTTGGCAATGTCCGGCTTGAATTAGGGGAAATTCCTCGAGAAGGAGAGCAGTGAAACGCTTGGCGTTTCTTACCCTGAGAGAATTGTGCCTCTCAAGGTCACCGAAGCTTCCTCCCTCATCTCCCCAGAAAAAAAGAACAATTTTCTGAACTTCCTCGTCCGTGAGATCTCGAGAGATCTCGTAGAAGAGGTACTGAGGAACTCCTCCATAGAGCTCTCTCAAAAAATCCTCTTTCCCTTCGGGGTCGCGCCAGTTTTTGGCGCTTTCAAGGAGATGTTTTGCGGAACGAATCTTCTTGTTCCACTCTACCTTCTTCTTCCTGGCCTCCATGTGCCAGGACTTCATCTCCTCGACCCTTCTTCTTGTCTCTTCCTTCTCCTTTTGCAATCGCGTAAAAACGCGGAAAGCAAAGAAGAAGAAAGCAATGACAATTATCACAACTGCAAGCTCTGCCATGGCTTTTCCTTTCTTAATCAGCCATGATTGTCCGTTTAAAATCTGCTACATAAGCAGTTGAAGGCCGGACAAATACCTTCTTACTCTTATTGCATTATAGCATATTGTGTTATTTTGTCAAATAATTAGCTTGACAAAATTAAAATAACTAGTATAATTTAAGACAAGAAAGATTGCTCAGAATGTTTCTGTGCAAAAGGAGGTTGTTCTTTTTTTGAAAGGAGAGACATATGTCTCGGTTCAATTTCTTGCTAACTATTGGCTTTGCTTTTTTTTGCCTTTTGATGGCAAGTATCATTGTCAAGCAGTACAAAGGTTGTGCAGCTTACAATGAAACAAGGTCTTATTGCCGTGAGGCCCGAGACCGGAGCATTGAGATTACAAGACGTCTTGTTTTCCCTTATGTCAATGACCTTATTGAGAGAAAAGTTCCTCTTGACAGAGAGTGCTTAACTCAAAACAAGTTTAAGAGAAACGCTCCTTTTTGGGGGGCGATTGCGATCATTGAAAGGTCCGTTGATACGGATCCTAACCTTGCTTCTCTTTCTTATTTTGAGAGGAATGAATATATGCAGGAAAGGACTCCTGCGTATGTCATCATGGAGATGGCAAGCGCTTTAGAGGATCTTGAGTACGGTCTCAGGCACTATAAGGATGAGGAAGCGGCTTTGCTTCTTTATTCAAAAAGGGATCGTATGGAGGAAGCTCTAAGAGAGGCCGATTCTTGGCCTCGCTGAGAAAATCCTTCTTTCTTTTTTCTACCCCTTGCGCAATTTCGTGAGGGGCTTTTTCTTGCCTCTTTTAAATTCTCTGCTACAATTAAGTAATCTTATGAGAATTTTTACGGCAATAAATTTAGATAATGAAACTAAAAAAAACCTAAGGGAAAAACAAGAGAGAATAAAAGAAATTGTTGATTTTCCGATTAGCTGGACAGATGAGAATAATTTTCACATAACGCTTCTTTTTTTAGGTTCCTTAAGAAAAGAAGAATTGGAAAATATTTTGAAGGAAACGGAAAAAAAAGCGAAAGAATTTTCTCCTTTTTCTTTTTCTTTTGATAAGATAACTTACTTTTCCAAAGAAGCTCCTAAAATGATTTGGGCAAAAGGGAAAATATCAAAAGAAATTGAAGAACTTTCAATAAAGGGAATTATTCCTCATGTTACTCTTGGCAGAATAAAAAGAGAAGCAATTGAAACTCTAAGTCGCGAGGATTTGCCGGAAATAGAAAAAGAAATTGATATTTCTTTTAATGTTTCTTCAATTGAAATTATGGAAAGCAATCTTAGAAAAGGAAAAGCAATTCACAAAGTTATAGCGTCTTTTCCTTTTAAAAAAATATGAAAATACACTTTGTCGGGATAAGCGGGATAGGGATATCGGCTCTTGCCGGATATTATTTAGAAAAAGGGAATGAAATAACGGGCTCTGACCTTTCTCTTTCTGAAACTGCAAATGAACTAAAAAAAAGGGGAGTGAAAATATTTCTTGGACATAAAAGTTCAAACCTAAAAAAGGAAACAGATTTTTTGGTTTATTCTTCCGCCGTTAAAAAAGATAATCCCGAGATTTTGGAAAGTAAAAAAAAGGGGATTAAGGCCTTAAGCTACCCGGAGGCCTTAGGAAATCTTACAAAAGAATATTATACTGTCGCTTTTTCCGGAACTCACGGAAAAAGCACTACTACGGCGATGTTCTCTTTGATTGCGATTGGAGCCAATCTTGACCCGACTATAATCATAGGGACAAAGTTAAAAGAGCTTAAAAACAGAAATTACAGAGTGGGGAAAAGCAATCTTTTGATAATAGAATCAGATGAATGGAACGCTTCTTTTCTTAAATACAGTCCTGATATTGCTGCAATAAACAATATAGAAAGAGACCATCTTGATTATTACAAAAACCTTAATCATATTATAGGGACGTTTAAAAAGTATGTAGGCAATGTTAAAAGAGGGGGATTTCTGGTTTTAAACAAAGACGATAAAAATGTTTTGAAGCTGAAAAGAAAAAATTTAAAAACGATTCAATTTTCCTTAAAGCAAAAAGAAGCCGGCAAGATTAGAAAAATATTAAAAGTGCCAGGAGAGCATAATGTATATAATGCTCTTTGCGCTCTTTCTGCTTCAAGAGCAGTTGGAATAGAGGACAAGGTTTCATATAAATACTTGTCGTCATTTAGGGGCACCTGGCGCCGTTTTGAAGAAAAGAAAATAAACGGCCTTACTATTATAAACGACTATGCCCATCATCCGACAGCAATAAAAGAAACATTAAAAGCGGCAAGAGATAAATTCAAAAGAAAGAGAATTTGGTGTATTTTCCAACCTCACCAAATCGAAAGAACAAAACTTCTTTTTAACGATTTTGTTAAGGTTTTTTCCTCTTTTAAAGCGGAGAAAATAATAATTATTGATATTTATGATGTTCCGGGAAGAGAAAAGAATAATAATAAAAGAAAGGTAAGTTCTAAAAACCTTGTTGAAAAAATAAATCAAAAGAACATAATATATTTGCAAAAGGATAAGGTTAAAAAATATATTATGGAAAGTATTTCCGAAATTGACGTTCTTATTATAATGGGGGCGGGGGATATATACGAATTTGGAAAAGTTTTTAACACTTTTAACTTGACAAAAAAAGCGCCAAAAAGGTAATATGAATGAAAAGAAAAGCATAAGGTCGAAAAATAAAACACTAAACAAGAGATAATAATCAAATGTTAAATTTATTTCTTTTGGCGGCCGCGGTAATTGCAGTTGGTCTTCTGGTCTACTATTTTATGGCAAAGAAAGGAAAACAACCTCCTTCCAATTCTTCTTCCGGTTCTCAAATGCCTCCAGAAAACCCGATGATGTAAGGTAGCTTTGTTTTTAAAAGCGTCTCTTTAAAAAAAGAGGCGTTTTTTATTCTTTATTTTTTCTATTAAAAGCAAAAAAGCCAGCTTTACTACTTTCTAAAAATTTGTATAATGAAAAAATGAAAAGATTACTAAATATAGAAACAAAAAACAGTGTTGGCAAGACAGTTAAGGTTTCCGGTTTTATTGATTCTGTCAGAGTTCACGGCAAGACTATTTTTTTTGATTTGCGCGATAAAAGCGGCCTTCTTCAGGTTGTCTTTACCTCTTCAAACAAAGAATTATACTCTCTTGTTCAGAAAGTTCGTCCCCAATTTGTTGTTGAGATAACGGGGAAGGTTTCGGAAAGACCGGATAAAATGGTAAACCCTAATCTTCAAACAGGAACAGTTGAACTTCAAGGTGAAACTTTAAATATTTTAAGCGAGGCAAAAACGCCTCCTTTTGAAATAGACAAAGATACAATTGTTGTAAATGAAGAAACGCGCCTGCGTTATCGTTATCTTGATTTGCGAACCGAAAGAATGAAGAAAAATCTTTTTTTTCGCAGTCAGGTTACCTTATTTATCAGAAATTATTTAAATAAGGAAGGATTTACGGAAATTCAAACTCCGATTCTTTCCAAATCAACTCCGGAAGGAGCCAGGGATTATTTGGTTCCTTCCCGTCTTAATCCAGGAAAGTTTTTTGCCCTTCCCCAGTCGCCCCAGCAATACAAGCAATTGCTTATGATAGCCGGATTTGAGAAATATTTCCAAATTGCTCCTTGTTTTAGGGATGAGGACGCAAGAGCCGACCGCAGCCCGGGAGAATTTTATCAGCTTGATATTGAAATGTCTTTCATAGAACAAGAGGATATTTTAAATTTAATTGAAAATCTTTATACAAAGATGATTGAATCCCTTTTTCCGGAAAAGCATTTTACCTTCAAACCTTGGCCCCGTCTGAAATATGAAGAGGTAATGGAAAAATACGGCAGCGATAAACCTGACTTGAGAAAAGATAAAAACGATAAAAATGAGCTTGCATTCGCTTTTGTCGTTGATTTTCCCCTCTTTAAAGCTCAAACAGCAGACGACTATTTCCACGGTTCCGGAAAAGCAAAGTTTGCTCCTTCGCATCACATGTTTACTTTGGCAAAGAAAGAAGATATTGAACTGCTTGATAAAGACCCTCTGAAGGTAAAATCATATCAGCATGATCTTGTTTTAAATGGATATGAAGTTGGAGGAGGAAGCATAAGAATACATGATCCTAAAGTTCAAGAAAAGATTTTCGACCTTATCGGATTTAACAAAGAACAGAAAGAAAGGTTTTCTTATTTCCTTGAGGCCTTTAAGTATGGCGCTCCTCCGCATGGAGGAATAGCATCGGGACTTGAACGGCTTATGATGATTCTTATGGGAGAGCCCAATCTTCGCGAAGTAATGGCTTTTCCTCTTACGGGAGACGGAAGAGATCCTATGACGGGCGCTCCTTCGCAGGTTTTCAAAGAGCAACTGGAGGATTTAAAAATCAAGATTGAGAGGAATGAGAAACTTTAATTTTTTTCTAGCGTCTTTTTTTATTGGCTTTGTTTATTTTGGAATTTTGACTTTTACGGCTATAAAAGCAGAACAGGTTCTTTCTTTAACGGCTAACCTATATTATTATTCTGAGCCCTTGCCTTTAAAAAATCCTTACAAGGAGATTTTGAAAGAAATTGAAATTGACGCAAGAGCAGTAGTATCTTTAAAGGTGGATAAAAACGGAAAAGAAACTATTCTTTATAAAAAAAACGAAGATGCTCTTTTGCCGATTGCCTCTTTGACAAAATTAATGACTGCGCTTGTTATCTTTGACCTTAAAGAAACATATAATCCTTTTTTATCTTTGCCTATTTCAAAAGAAGCCGCTTTTCAAAAAGGAGTTTCTATTCTTTCTGAAGGAGAGCTTTTAACGGTGGAGGCCTTGGTTCATATTTCTCTTATTGAATCAAGCAATGATGCCGCTTTTGCTCTTTCTGAAATGATAGGAGAAGAAAACTTTGTTAATTTGATGAATATTTATGCAAAGAATATCGGCCTTGAAAAAACAAAATTTATCAATTCTACGGGCCTCAATGACGGGAAAGAGAACCTTTCAACCGCAAACGATGTTGCACTTCTTGCAAAAACTATAAAAGAAAATTACCCTCAGATTTTCGAAATTACGAGAAAAAAAGAGTATGAGGTTTTAAAGCCGAATGGGTCTTTCCGCCATCTTTCAAAAAATACCAATGTTCTTCTTTTTGAATATCCGCAAATATCAGGAGGAAAGACCGGATTTACAAATGAGGCAAAAGGATGTCTTGTTATTATAGTAGATACGAAAGACGGGTATATCATAAATATTATTTTAGGGGCAAACGATAGGTTTGAAGAGATGAGGAAATTAATATAATAAGCTATATGTCTGAAATTACGATAAATATAATAAAAATATTTACCTTGGCGACTGCCGGATTTGTTTTAGCTTTCCTTGTCGCTCCTTTTTATATCTCTTTTTTATACAAAACAAAAGCATGGAGAAAAGAAATTAGAACAAAATCAATAGACGGAAAAGAAATTCCTTTTTTTATAAAATTTCATGAAAAAAAAGAGATTTATACTCCTCGCCTTGGAGGAGCGCTTATTTGGGGATCCGTTTTGCTTGTCTCCTTTGTCTTTTTTATTCTTTCGTATACAAATATATGGTGGTTTCAAAAGCTTAATTTTTTAAGCAGGTCCCAAACATGGCTTCCTCTCTTTGCTCTTATTGCCGCATCCTTGGTTGGTCTTGTTGACGATGTTTTGCAGGTTTTCGGGAAAGGAAAATACATAGGAGGAGGACTTCGTTTGAAGTTCCGCCTTTTTTTGGTTTTTCTAATAGGGCTTATCGGATCTGTTTGGTTTTATTACAAGCTTGGATTTGAGACCATTCACGTTCCTGGGATGGGGGATTTTTACATTGGAATATGGTATGTTCCTTTTTTTATTCTTGTCACTCTTGCCGTTTATAGCGGCGGGGTCATTGACGGACTGGACGGACTTTCCGGAGGTGCTTTTGCTTCAATGTTTACCGCCTTTGCCGGCATTGCTCTGTTTAGGGGACAAATCGACCTTGCTTCTTTTTGTCTTGTTGTAACCGGAGCTATTTTGGCTTTTTTATGGTTTAATATCCCTCCTGCAAGATTTTATATGACAGAAACAGGAACAATGGGTCTTTGCGCCGCTTTAACGGTAGTTGCCTTTTTAACAGATTCGGTTTTGGTTCTTCCTATAATCGGATTTTTACTTGTCATAGAATCGGGGTCTGTCATTCTTCAGCTTCTTTCAAAGAAATTTCTGAAAAAGAAATTGTTTCTTGCCGCTCCCTTACATCATCATTTTGAAGCAAAAGGATGGCCTCATTACAAAGTAACGATGAGGTTTTGGGTTGTAGGCGTTGTTATGGCCATAATCGGCGTAACTATACGACTGATAGGATAACTTTTTACATATGAAAAAACAGCTTCCAGATTATATGCTTCTCGGAGTTTTTATAACTCTTGTTGTTTTCGGAATTTTGTTTTTGACCGGAGCTTCGGCTATTCCTTCCCAGATAAAAGCCGGGAGGCCTGATTA
>JAQVFW010000003.1:51476-58083 GCA_028697015.1 Candidatus Paceibacterota bacterium | reverse complement strand
GTTATTGCCCAGGAAACCGGCTTTGCCGGAAGCATTTTTCTTATAATTCTCTTTTTCTTTTTCTTCTATCGGGGAATAAAAATTGCCGAGAAGACAAGAGATGAATTCCTTTCTCTTGTTGTAGTTGGACTTGTTTCTTGGATATATATCCAGGCCTTTGTTAATATCGGAGCCATGCTTAATCTTATTCCCATAACCGGAATACCTCTTCCTTTTATAAGCTATGGGGGTTCTCATATAATAGCCGAGTTTATTACTGTCGGGCTTCTTCTGAATATTTCAAAATTTTCAGAAAGATGATAGAATAAGAAAATGAAAAAGAAAAAGAAAAAAATAAAGGTTCTTTTTACGGGAGGAGGAACCGTCGGGCATATATCTCCTCTTGTTGCAATAATAAGGGAGATAAAGAAAAAATATCCGGAAGAGAATTTTCAGTTTTTTTATGTCGGGCCAAAAGACAAATTTGTTTTTGATCTTCTTTCAAAAGAAGATGTTATTGTAAGGACTATTTTTGCCGGAAAGATAAGAAGGTATTTTTCAATTCTTAATTTTTTGGATATTCTATTTAAAATTCCCTTGGGTCTTCTTCAGGCCTTTTATTATGTCTATGTCTTTTCTCCAGACCTTATTTTCAGCAAGGGAGGATACGGTTCGGTTCCGGTTGTCATTATGGGAAAAATGCTTCTGACTCCTATTTTTATTCATGAGTCCGATGTTCATCCGGGATTGTCAAACCAGGTTGCTTCAAGATTTGCCCTTGAAGTATTTACGGCCTTTCCCATTAGAGAAAATACCTTTTTCCCTCCCGAGAAAATAATATCGGTTGGAAATCCTATCAGGCAGGAAATTATGGAGGGGACAAAAGAAGAGGCGAAGAAGATTTTTAATTTGAAAGGAACAAAGCCCTTGATTCTTGTTTTGGGAGGTTCCCAGGGGGCTCAGATAATAAACAATAATCTCCTTGTCATAATCAATGACCTGTTGAATGATTTTGAATTAATTCATCAAACCGGAGAAAATAATATAAAGCAAATCAAAAAAGAAACAGATTTTATTCTTCAGGAGAGCAATAAGCCGTTTTATCATCCCTTCGGATTTTTAAAAGACAATGAGCTTGCCTGCGCCTATTTTGTCTCTTCTCTTGTTATAAGCAGAGCTGGAGCGGCAACTATATTTGAAATTGCGGCAACCGGAAAACCAAGCATTCTGATTCCTTTGTCTAATTCTGCAAATAAGCATCAGTTTAAAAACGCCTATACTTATTCAAAAATGGGAGCTTCTATTGTCATAGAAGAGGATAATTTTACTCCTTATTTCTTTCTGGAGAAAATAAAAAACCTCTTTAAAGATGAAATAGAACTAAGGAAAATGGGGGAAAAGGCCAAAGAATTTGCCGTTCCTTCTTCAACGGGAGTTATTGCCGAATACATTGTTTCTTATCTTAAAAAATAGCTTATGTTTAAAAAATCCAAGCTTTTTTATTTTAAAGCTTCTTGTTTGATTATTTGGCAAATTGATTAATATGATTTTTTTGACCGAAATTGAGAAATAAGTTAAAATAGTTCTATTATGAGCACAATAAAGGAAATTAGAGAGATTAGGTTAAAAAAACTTAAAGCAATTAGAAATGCCGGCTTTTTGGCTTATCCGGGGACTGTTAAAAGAACTCATGCCTGTTATGAGGCATTGAAAAATTTTGAAGAACTTTCAAGGAAAAATACGGAGATTTTTTTAACAGGAAGAATGATGTCCTCAAGACAGCACGGAGGGCTTACTTTTGTTAATATAAAAGACGGGAGTGGACAAATCCAACTTCTTTTAAAAAAGGACAAGGTTGGAAAAAAAGGATATCAGTTTTTCCTTGAGTATTTTGATATCGGGGATTTTATTGAAGTAAGAGGAACTTTATTTCTAACAAAAAGAAACGAAATGACCCTTAGTATAGTTGATTACAAGATGATTTCAAAGTCCCTTCTTCCTCTTCCTGAGAAATGGCATGGATTAAAGGATGCGGAAGACAGATATAGGAAAAGATATCTTGATATTTTATTTGATCCGGAAGTAAAGAATATGATAGAGAAGCGATCTGTTTTTTGGAGATCTACCAGAGATTTTCTTATAAAAAGAAAATTTATGGAAGTAGAAACCCCTGTTTTGGAAACTACCCCAGGAGGAGCGGATGCCAAGCCGTTTATTACTCATTACAATGCTCTTGATATTAATGTCTATTTAAGAATTTCAATGGGAGAGCTTTGGCAAAAAAGATTAATGGTTGCCGGATTTGAAAAGACCTTTGAAATCGGCAGGCAGTTTAGAAATGAAGGAATGGACGCAGAACACTTGCAGGATTATACTCAAATGGAATTCTATATGGCCTATGCCAGTTATAAGCAGGGGATGGAACTTGTAGAAGAAATGTATAAATATATCGCTAAAAAAACATTTGGAACTTTAAAATTTAAAATTCGGGGATTTGATGTTGATTTTGAAAAAGAATGGGAGAGATACGATTATGCTTCAATGATTTCAAAATATACAGGAATAAACATTATGGAAGCCAGTTTGCCGGAAATGGAAAAAAATCTTAAAAAATTAAATATAAGTTACGAAAAAAAGGGATTTAACAGAGCAAGGGCGATGGATAGCTTGTGGAAATTCTGCAGAAAAAAAATAGCAGGTCCCGGATTTTTGATAAACACTCCTATTGAAGTTTCGCCTCTTGCAAAAGAGAATGAAAAGAATCCAAAGTTAGTTCAGCGCTTTCAGGTTATTATTGCCGGGTCGGAAAATGGAAATGGATATTCGGAATTGAACGACCCTATTGAACAGGCGCAAAGGTTTAAGGAACAGCAAAAACTCCGCGATATGGGGGACGAAGAAGCTCAAATGTACGATGAGGATTTTATTGAAGCGCTGGAATACGGAATGCCTCCTACGTGCGGATTTGGGTTTTCGGAAAGGCTTTTTTCTTTCTTAATGGACAAGCCGGCTCGTGAATGCCAAATCTTTCCTCTTATGCGCCCAAAATAGTTTTTTAAATATATGTTTGATATAAAATTCATCAGGGAGAATAAGGAAAAATATCTTGAGATTGTTAAAAACAAAGGAGTGGATTTGGATGTGGAAAAACTTCTTTTGCTCGATAAAAAAAGAAGAGACCTTATTTACAAAACCGAAGAACTGAAAAAAGAACAGAATAAGCTAAGCAGGGAAGAAATAGAAAAGGCAAAAAAAATAAAAGAAGAATTTAAGGCATTAAAAGAAAAGCTCAACAGCGTTGAGAAAGAGTACAACTCTTTAATGCTTATTACTCCCAATATTTATTCAGATGATACTCCTGTTGGCAAAGATGAAAAGAGCAATGTTGAAATTTTAAAAATGGGAGAAATAAGAAAGCTTGATTTTAAGATAAAAAGCCACATAGAACTTGGAAAGGATCTTGACATTATCGATATTGAAAGGGGAGTGAAGACCAGCGGATTTCGGGGCTACTATTTGAAAAACGAAGGAGCCCTTTTATCGCTTGCCTTAATGTGGCATTGTATTTTAAAAATGAAAGAAAAGGGATTTTCTTTTATGATTCCTCCTACTCTTCTTAGGGAATTTGCCCTTGTCGGAAGCGGTCATTTTCCTTTTGGGAAAGAAGAAATATATCAAATTGCAAATCCCGGAAAGCTTGCAAATGGAGAAAATGTAACTGAAAAGACCTATTTAGCCGGAACTTCAGAACCCTCTCTTCTTGCCTATTTTTCAGATCTTATTCTTGAGGAAGAAAAACTGCCGGTTAAAGTTTGCGCCTTTTCAAACTGCTATCGCTCGGAGATCGGAAGCTATGGCAAGGACACCAAAGGACTTTACAGAATTCATGAATTTATGAAAGTTGAACAGGTTGTTTTGTGTAAAAATAGCATAGAAGAATCAAATTTTTGGCTTGAAGAAATGAGAAAGATATCAGAAGAGATACTGCAAGAATTGGAGCTTCCTTATAGGATTTTGCAGCTTTGCACCGGAGATATGGGGGCGGGAAAATACAAGATGTACGATATTGAAACATGGATGCCATCAAGAAACAGTTATGGGGAAACCCATTCTGATTCCAATCTTACCGACTGGCAATCAAGGCGGCTCAATATTAAGTATAGGAATAAAAAGGGAGAGAAGTTTTTTGCCTATACTCTGAACAATACCGTCATAGCTTCTCCCAGAATTTTAATAGCAATACTGGAAAACCATCAGGAAAAAAACGGAAGCGTTAAAATTCCAAAGGTCTTAACAAAATATCTGCCCTTTAATAAGATTGGTTAAATTTATAACAAAATGAGAGAAGAGAAAATAACCATAAGAGACGTTAAATGTAATTATAAGGTTAAGGGAAACGGAGAGCCGATTTTAATTTTGCATGGATGGGGTTCTTCTTCCGATTCTTGGATAAAAGTTCAACATATCCTTTCTGAAAAAGGATACAGTGTTTTTTGCCCTGATCTTCCCGGGTTTGGAAAAAGCGATCCGCCCCTTTCTCCTTGGACGGTTGATGATTATAAAAAATGGGCTGTTGAATTTATGAAGGCCTTTAACATTGATAGCTTTATTCTAATAGGCCATTCTTTTGGAGGAAGAATTTCAATAAAATTATCTTCTGAAGAAAACTCTCCTGTAAAAAAAATGATTCTTTGCTCTCCTGCCGGAATAAGGGTAAAGCCCGATTTTAAAACAGACATTATTCTTGCTTTAGGAGGAATCGGAAGCACTTTGCTTGATATTTTTTCTCCCAAATTTCTTAAAGATTATTTAAGAGGTCTCTTTCATTTTCTTATAAGAAAAAGGGATTATGTCAAAGCGAAAGGAGTGATGAGGGAAACAATGAAGCTTGTTATTTCAGAGAATTTGTTTCCTTTTCTTTCTAAAATAGAGGTAAAAACTCTTCTTCTTTGGGGAAAAAAGGACAAGATGATTCCCTTAAGATACGCTTTTGTTTTTAAAAAAGAGATAAAGGACTCTTCTCTTGTTGTTATAGAACAGTCGGGCCATAGTATAAATATTGACGATCCCGTACGCCTTGCAAAAGAAATCCTCAAATTCTTATGAACTATTTAATAGGTTTTTTGTGGTTTTTCAGAGCTGCCAAAACATTTGCTTTTTACGTTTATCTTTGGCAGATAAAAGAGTATCATTTGGGCCGCTTTAGGGCCCATTTTGAAACAAAAGAAGGCAAAAAGCTTATCTTCAACAGATTTATCCTGATTAAGGTTTTTTTGCTTCTTTTCTTTTTTATTTCTTTTATAAGAATATTTTTTTATCTTTTTGTTTTTCTTCTTTTTCTTCTTTATCTTGTTGAGTTTTTAAAGCTTTCAAGAGACGCTTTTAAAAAATCATTAAAGCTTCCTATTTTTACCCTGAAAGCTTCTTTTCTCTTTGGTTTTCTTCTTTTAATTCAAACTCTTTTTTTTATCTTTGCCTTTTCAAAAGGAAGTTTTCTTTTCTATCTTCTTCTCTTTGACGTTGTTTCTCCTCTTATTGCTTCTTTTATTGTTCTCCTTTTTCAGCCGGTTGCCGTTTTTTTCCGCAACCGTACTTTGAAAAAAGCGAAAGAGAAAAGAGAGTCATTTTCAAACCTTACTTCTATTGGAATTGTCGGGAGCTACGGCAAAACCTCAACCAAAGAGTTTTTATCAGCCATTTTGAGTCAGAAGTTTAACGTTTTAAAGACGTTTGGCCATGTAAATAGCGAAATAGGAATTTCAAAAACCATTTTGGATAATCTTGATTCAAGTTATGACATATTTGTTTGTGAAATGGGGGCCTATAAAAAAGGGGGGATAGAAATGCTTTCTGATATCGCAAAGCCCAAAATAGGGATTTTAACCGGGATAAACCAGCAGCATCTTTCCCTTTTTGGAACCATTGAAAATCTTCTTTCGGCAGAAGGAGGAGAGGAGCTTTTTAATTCTCTTCCTAGGGGCGGCCTTATGATTGTAAACGTCGATAGTAAAAGGGCTTTAAAAAAGTACGGAAATTACATTGATTCTCCTCCAAAGAAAAAAACAATTCATTTTTCTTCTGCGGAAAAAAAAGAGTTTTCCTTGGATATTTGGGCAGAGGAAATAGAGGAGAAAGAAGAAGAACTGCTTTTTAAGGCCTGCTTTAAAGAAGGCGATTTTGTCTTTTTGAAGGCAAATCTTTTGGGAAAACAGAATATTGAAAATCTTCTTCTTTCAATTCTTGTTTCAAGAAAGCTTGGAATGTCTTTTGAAGAAATTGAAAAAGGGATTTCAAAAATTGAGCCCTGGCAAGGAGGATCTTCTTTTTTGATAAAGGAAGAAGGATACAAGGTGATAGATGCGAGCTATTCGGCAAATCCAAGCAGTGTTATTGCTCTTCTTGATTATTTGAAAGTTTTCTCTTTAAGAAAAACTATTGTTATGCCTTGTCTTATCGAGCTTGGCTCTTCGGCTAGAAAAATCCACAAAAATATCGGCAAAAAGATAGCCGAGGTTTGCGATTTGGCAATAATAACTTCAGATGATTATTTAGATGAGATAAAGGAGGGAGCGGGGATTAAGAAGAATAAGATTTTGTTTATGAAAAATCCCGATGAAATTGTCTCAAA
>JAQVFW010000003.1:0-51376 GCA_028697015.1 Candidatus Paceibacterota bacterium | reverse complement strand
AGATAGCCGAGGTTTGCGATTTGGCAATAATAACTTCAGATGATTATTTAGATGAGATAAAGGAGGGAGCGGGGATTAAGAAGAATAAGATTTTGTTTATGAAAAATCCCGATGAAATTGTCTCAAAAATTGAAAAAGAAAAAGGAGTGGTTCTTTTAAAGGGAAGGGTTAATAAAAAAATAATATCTTCTCTTGCATTAAAAATTAATGATATAAAAAAATGAACGAAGAAGGAACAATAATTTGCCAAAATTGTGAAAATAAGTTGGCAAAAGAAGCCATAATTTGCCCGAAATGCGGAATGTATATTGCCTATGAAAACAAGAAAGGAAAAGGCTTTTTAAAAAGATTTTTTAATTTTAGAAAAAAGAATAAATCATGAAGGCAAGGCCCATTTCAATATCTCTTTCTCCGAATACCCAGAGAGACGATGTCTTTTTGGCCTTAAAATTGATTTTTCAGTTTTGGAAGTGGAAGAAAGGAAAAGAAACCTTAAAGCTGGAAGAGGAATTTAAAAAATACATAGGGGCAAAATATGCCTTTTCTTTTAATAGCGGAAGAAGCTCTCTTTTTGCCATTTTGAAATCCTTGGATATTAAAGAAGGAGAGGAGGTTCTTCTGCAGGGTTTTACTTGCAACGCTGCCGTAAATCCCGTTATTTGGGCAAAATTAAAGCCCGTTTTTGTTGACTGCAATAAAGACGACTATAATATTGACGTTTTAGACCTTCAAAAGAAAGTTTCTTCTAAAAGCAAAGTTGTAATAATCCAGCATACTTTTGGCCAGCCGGCCGATATTGACGGGGTCTTGAAAG
Source organism: Candidatus Paceibacterota bacterium (assembly GCA_028697015.1). Taxonomy (NCBI): domain Bacteria; kingdom Bacillati; phylum Minisyncoccota; species Minisyncoccota bacterium. The sequence continues at coordinate 50,562 of JAQVFW010000003.1, read as the reverse complement.
TTTGCAACGAGAATAACCTTATTTTAATAGAGGACTGCGCCCATAGCTTAGGGGCAAAATACAAAGGAAAACTGGTTGGAAGTTTTGGAAAGGCCTCTTTTTTTAGCTTTTCAAGAGATAAGGTTATTTCTTCCGTTTATGGAGGAATGGCCGTTTCAAATGATGAGAGAATAGGCGATAATCTTAAAAAAATAAAGGAAGAATTGAAAGATTCCTCTTCTTACTTTGTTTTTCAGCAATTGCTTCATCCTATTCTTTTAAATTGGCTTGTTTTGCCGATTTACAGGTTTTTTAATTTAGGAAAGATATTTTTGGTTTTCTTCCAAATTTTGCATATTTTATCAAAAGCCGTTCACTACAAAGAAAAAAGAGGAAAAATTCCTTCATATTTTCCAGCTAGAATGCCAAATGCATTATCTATTCTTGCTTTGAATCAGTTTAAGAAGCTTCAATATTTTAACAGTCACAGGAAGAAAATGGCAGATTTTTATTATCAAAATCTTAAGGATTCTTCTTTTATTCTTCCTTCTGTTTTTGAAGAAAGGGAAAATATATTTTTGCGGTTTACCATAAGGCATAAGGATGCTTGGGATATTATCTACAATGCATGGGACAGGGAAAATATTTTAATAGGGGATTGGTACACGAGCCCGATTGCTCCGCATGATACAATAAGTGAAAAAATGGGATATTTGGGAGATTGCAAGAATGCAAAAGCGCTTTCAAAGGAAACCTTTAATCTGCCAACTCATATTAATTTATCATTTGAAGATGCAAAAAGAATCGTTTCATTCTTAAAAAAATGGAAATAAAGGAAATTACCGATAAAAAAAAATGGGAGGATTTTTTTCTTGATGCAGAAGAAAAGACATTTCTTCAATCGTGGAATTGGGGAGAATTCCAAAAGGAAATGGGAAATAAAATATGGCGTTTTGGGGTTTTTGAAAATGAAAAGATTGTTTTAATTGCTCTTGTTACTAGAATAAAAGCAAAGAGAGGAACTTTTTTGCTTATTCAGCATGGGCCTACTTTCAAACTTAACAATATTTTAGCCCTAGAGAAGCTGATTTTTAAAATAAAGGAAATTGGGAAAAAAGAAAAAGCCGTATTTCTTCGACTTAATCCTTTGTTTTTAAGAAATAAGGAAAACGAAGATTATTTTAAAAAACTTGGTTTCATTCATTCTCCTATTTTGGAAAATGCTTATGAGTCGACTCTAAAGCTTTCTCTTTCTTTATCTGAGGAAGATCTTTTAAAGAATATGAGAAAGACTACTCGCTATTTGATTCGCCAGGGATTAAAGAACAAAGATATTGTCATTGAAAAGAGCCAAAATAAAGACGCTCTTTCAGAATATATCATTCTTAACGAAAATGTCGGCAAAAGGCAGGGATTTGTTCCTTTTTCTTTTGATTATATCAAAAAGGAGTTTCAAGTTTTTTTAAAAGACAATCAGGCGCTTCTTTTTTTGGGAAAATATAATAATAAAGTTGCTGCCGGAGCGATTGTCATTTTTTGGAATAACCTTGCTTTTTATCATCAGGCCGCCTCAGATGACAAGTTTTCAAAGCTTTCTATTCCTTATCTAATTCAATGGGAAGCGATTAAGGAAGCCAAAAAAAGAGGATGCCTGTTTTATGATTTTTGGGGATATGTTGATCCTAAAGAAAATCCAAAACATCCTTGGGCAGGTCCGACATTGTTTAAGCTTGGCTATAATGGAAAACCCTTTTTATATCTCAAAAGCTTTGATTTGCCTCTTTCAAAGAAATATTTTCTTGTTTATATCTTTGAAACTTTAAGAAGAATAAAAAGAAGAATTTAATGTATAAGTATAAAAAGAAGTACAAGACAAAAAAGAAAAAAAGCATTTTCCCTTATGTTTTCATGTCTGTTCTTTTCTTTCTTATTTTTTTGTCTCTTTCCTATGTCTTTCTTTTTTTCCCTTTCTTTTTTGTAAAAAAAATAGAAATTGAAGGATATGAGAATAGAGAAAGGGTTTATGAAATTGCCGATAATTTTGTTGAAAAGGATTTTTTTTCTCTTAAAACAAGAAGCATTTTTCTTTTTGACAAAGATAAATTAAAGAATCAAATTTTGAATGATTTTTTTGATATTGAGAAGGTTGAAATAAAAAAAGATCTTCTTTCTCTTTCAATTGAAATTAATGTAAAGCAAAGGGAGCCCCTTTTTGTTTTCTGCAATAATGACTGTTATCTTGTTGACGGTTATGGAATTGCCTTTTCTTATGCCCTAGAATCTTCTCCATTTACTTATTTTGAAACGCAAATAGAAGATGTTTTCCTTGGAAAGAAGGTAATGGAAGAAAAACTGGCTCGTTTTATCTTTAAGCTTAAAGATTCTCTTGAACTTGAAGAAGTTGCTATACTAAGCCCAAAGAGAGTTAATGTTAAATCAAAAGAGGGCTGGGCTGCTTATTTCAATCCTCAAAAAGATGCAAAAGAGCAGATTGAGAACCTTAATCTTGTTTTTGAAGAGCATATTTTAGGGAAAGAGCATCTTCTTCAATATATTGATTTGAGGTTTCAGGACAGGGTTTATTATAAATACAGAGAGTAAATTTTTGTTGTTTTTTTTGACTTTTTTTTATCAAGTATGAATAAAAGAGAAAATCTTTAGATATGAAATATAAGATAAATAAAAAATTTAAGATTATGGAAAAAGAAGAAGATTTAATAGAAGATATTATAAGTCATAATTTGCTTTTTGTTGCTTCTTCTATGGATAAGGAAAATTGGGTTCTTTTAAAAAATGGTATTCGCGGGCCTTTGTTCTTTGATACTTCAAAAATAATTGGCTATCCTAGTTTAATGCAGAAAATTACACAATTTGCCGCCGATATTATAAAAGAGGAAAAGATAGATTATGATTTGATTGCAGGAGCTCCTTATGGGGGATTGCCATTATCCTATTATCTTGCATATAATCTCAAATCCCCTTGTCTAACTTTAAGAAAAGATGGCGTTAAAAAAGACGGTACTATGCCTACTTCAGGAGAAATTCTAGGAGTTTTTAAAAAAGATGATAAAGTTTTAATTGTTGAAGATGCAGTTCTTTCAGCAAATACGGTTATAAAATTTGCTTCAAGATTAAGAAATACTGGGCTTAAAATAACAGATGCTTTAGCAATAGTTGATGTTGGCAGAGGCGGAACAGAAAATTTAAAGAATCAAAACATTCGCTTGCACTCATTGTTTGAATGGAAAGATCTCTATAATTGCTATAAAATAAAAAAATCTCATCTTTTAAACTTCGAAATAAAGAATTATTTAGATGATATTTTTAAAGATAAATAAAAATTATAAAATTAAAAATCATGGTTATAGACATAGAACTTACTTTAAATAGATTCGGCATTGGCAGAATTGAAGAAAATAAATTTCAATTATTTTGTTTTAGATTTTCAAAATGGAATATTCCGAATAAACATTCAATTTCTTTTGAAATAAATTGGAGATTAAAGAATGATATAAAAAAATATGGCAATAATTAAAAAGAAAATATGGCCAGAGTATTTTGAACTCGTTTCTTCTAAAAAGAAGAATTTTGAACTGCGTCTTGCTGATTTTAAGGCAAAAGAAGAAGATATTCTTATTCTGGAAGAATGGGATCCGGAGAAAAAAGAATATACAGGAAGAAAAATAGAAAAAGAGATAAAATATATCTTAAAATTCAAGCTTGATGATTTTAACCAGAGAAAAGAAATTGAGGAAAAGGGCCTTTATGTAATAGAGTTTTAAGTATTAAAACCAGGCCCGGAAGGTTCTTTCTGGTTATCTTAAAGTTTAGCAGATAATAGATTAATCTACATAATAAAGAAAAATAGAATATCCTATTACATGACTTGGCTCATATTTATTAAGCCACATGTAGTAATCGGTTCTTTGGTCGTATCCTTTAACCGGAATGCCTCTTCCTCCCTGAAGCTGATTTAAGGAAACGGCAAGCCAGTTCCCTTTTGGAAAATCGTGGGGGCTGTTTAATCCTTCCCATCTTTTGTAATTTTCTTCTCCGAGATAATAATCAAGATTTCCTCCTCCAAAGTAGTCAATGTAAATAAAATCAATTTCTTTTTCATCAAGAAGATTTTTCAATCGCTTTAAATCCTGCCCCCAATCAAGATTTGAATCAACGACATACAAGTGCCCTTTTTGAGGAGTTACCGTTTCGTTAAAGTAAGCAAGAAAATGAGGATAAATAGATATTACAGAGTAAATTTGAAAAGAGAACAAGGCAAAAAGAAGAATCTTAAAACTTTTACTGAAATTTACCTTTGAGATTGCTCCTCCTACAAGAATAAAAGCAAAGGGGAAAACGGGAAGAAGATGCCTAACTCCAATATTAAGATTTGAATTTATGCTGGTGTACCAGTAAATTGTCATAAAGACAAACATTGAGAATTCGGCAAAATATTCTCTTAAGGCGTAAATAGGCCTTTGAAAAAGACGGTATTTCAAAATGTAAAGGAAAAGAAGAGCGAGGGATATTATGGTAAGAATATGAAATGTTAATGTTTCTTTTATGAAATAAACGGTGGGGAAATAGCTCTTAAAAGAACCGCTTGAGACCTCTCCTAAAAAGAAAGTGGTGTTTCCTCCGTCAACTCTTTGCATTGCCGTAAAAAGGCCAAGGAAATACTGAGCAAAGGGCCTTAAAAAGGGTCTTTCTGAAGAATAAATGATGCCGTTTACAATTGTCCTGTTTCCAAACGTTTCAAGAATATATTCGGCATCTCTTGCCTGGCGTTCGGGGGGATAATTGTAAACATGATATTGGTAAAGAGGGAAAACGACAAAAACCATTCCTATAACTCCCGCAAGGAAAGATAAAAGAGAATACTTAAGAAGCTGGTAAAAGGGCTTTTCTTGCAAAAGAGCGTAAACAAGGGTAATTATGACAAAGGTTGGAATAAGCAACACCAAAGAAAATTTGAGAGAAAGGGCTATTCCGAAAGTTATTCCCGCCAAAAGTACGCTTTTTTTGCTTGGCTTTTCAAAAAACCTGAGCCAAAAGTAAAAAGAAAGAAGGGCGCCGAAAGCCGCTCCGATATCGGTGTTAATAAGCCGTCCATGGGCAAGAAAGGTAGGGGAGAACGAAAAAAGAAACAAAGAAATGAGGCCTGCTTTGTTACCATATTTTTTTCTTGCAAAATGAAAGATAAGAAATCCCAAAAGAAGAAGAAAAAGAATCATAACCGTTCTTGAAAAAAGCATTATCTTATCGGGATTGTTTTTAGAGTTGTAAATGAAATCATTTGCAAGATCAAATTGAACCCACCATCTGGGAGGCTGTTCTTGCGTCCAGTTCGGGGAATCGGAAGGGAAATTAAGGTTTAAAAAAAGAAGAGGAAAAGCGGCAATGTTTTTAACAAGAGGAGGATGTTCGGGATTGACCCTCATATCTTTTTTTATTAAATACGAATATCCTGCCGTAACATGAGCCGTTTCGTCAAAGGTGAGAGTATCTTCAAGAATGCTTGTGAAGGAAATGAAAAAGAGAAAGATTAAAAGAATTGTGGCGATTATATATGTTGTTTTATTCTTCATTTTATTTCAAAAATTAATACGTTATTTTCTAATTTTACAATGCCGTTTTCAAAAATCCTTTCGAGCTCTTCAATGGATTTTTCAGGATAAATAGGAATAACTATGGAATGCTCTTTGGGATTTATTTTCTCTATTTCTTCAAATCTTATATACTCTGCCCTTGTTTCTCTATATTTTGTTTTTTCAATAAACATCGGGGTTTGGGCGGAAATGGATATCCCGTGAAGAAATTTACCCGGTTCGTTTATCATCACATATTTTTTAACGTCATTTGGCAGCGAATTCAAATAAGTCCCTATTTCAACATAGTTTTCGGTAAAAGAATGCCTTACTTCTTCTCTTTCTGCCCAATTGTAAAAATACTTGTTTATTTCAGAAAATCCCACTGTAAAGAGAAAGAATATTGTTAAAATATTAAGAATTTTAATCTTTTTTTCTTCTTTTAAATTTTCTTTAAGTTTTTTATAAACCCAAAAAAATCCGATTGTAACAAGAAGGTAAATAACCGGAATAACGTTAAGAACACGAAGAGCATGGGGGATTCCTTCGCTTGTCAGTATTCCCGGCAAGAGCATTACAAAAAACCAGGAAAAAATCAGAGAATAAACTGCAAGAAGAGAATAATCTTTATTTCTAAAAGAAACAAGAAAGCCCTTCAGGGAAGCTATAACCCCGACAAGAAAAAGAAGACCAAGAGAAAAGGGAAGCATTGGGCTTGTTGAAAAATTATGCCTCCAATTCGGGTCTCCGTAAAAATTAAACATTGCAAGGTGAGAGATGAGGCTTTTTGCACCAAAAAGAAGAGGATTTTCGGAATCAAAAATTGAAACCTGGGAAGTTCTTCCCATAAAGTCGCCTGGATTGTTTAAAAAATATATTCCTATTGGAAGAGCGACTATGAAAATGGAAATAAGGTAGAGAGAAACAAAAGCAATATATTTATTAAGGGATTTGTTTTTTAAATATTGAAAAAACAACGGGGTAAGAAACGCAAGAAAAAGAAGAGGGGCCATTCTGAAAGAAATGTACGTATGAAATCCTATTCCGAAAAATATTCCGGAGAGTATAAAATTCCATATTTTTTTTGTTCTAAACCCTCTTAGAAGAAAATAGAAAGAAAAGAGAAGGCAAAAAGGGCTCATGATGGCCCTAAAGGCGATACGGCTGAAGTTCAAATGCCAGAAAGATGTGGCAAGAAGAAAAGAAGCAACCAGAGGAGCCGTTTTATCTTCTTTTTTAAAAATAAGGAAAACTTCCTTGGTTAAAAAAAACATTCCCAAAACGGTAAGCGAGCCCAAAAGAGCGGAAGAAAATTTTAAAGACCACATGCTAATGCCGAAAAAATGAAAAGAGAGGGATATAATCCACATAAAAAGGCCCTCCCTTCCGTTATTGTCCGGATAGAAAAGCTTGAAATTGCCGCTTTTTAATGTTTCAACCGCATCGTTTCCATTCATCGCCTCATCTGGCCAGAGGCCTGGGGGAATAAGATCAAGCTGCCAAAATCTGAAAAAAAACGCCAGAAAAATGATTAAAAGAAGTATTATTATTTTTTTATTCATATTTTTATATATTAGCGCTCTTGACATTTAATTGCTAATTTTCTATTATTGTTTCTATGACGTTAAGACAGGAAAAAATTCTTGGCAAAATTGTAAAAGAGTATATAAGGACTGCCCATCCTGTCGGTTCCGCTTTCCTTGAAAAGAAATGCAAATTTGGTCTTTCTACGGCAACAATAAGAAATGAAATGAATTCTCTTTCAAAAGAAGGGTATCTTAGTCAGCTTTATACTTCTTCAGGAAGAGTTCCAACCGCAAAAGGATATCGCTTTTTCGTTGATAATTTTCTATTGAAAAATCCAGAAAACGATTTTTCCATTATAGACGATATTTTGGAAAATAAAAAGGTTCTTGATATTGATATAAAGATGATAGAGGAGATTATCAAAAAAATGGCGCTTGTTTCTTCAAATCTGGTTTTTGCTTATCTTCTTGAGGAGGATATTTTTCTTGCAAGCGGCTGGAGCGCTGTTTTAAAAAATCCTGAATTTGAAGAGAAAGAATTTCTTGAGGATTTCCTTTGCCAGTTTGATATTCTGGAAAAAGAAATAAAAGAATTGTTTGGAGAGTTTGAAGATTTTGACGTTTGTATAGGGAAAGAAAAGCCCTTTATAAACTTTGATAATTTTTCCTTGATAGTTTCAAAAAACAGCTTGCCCAATGTTTATTTGGGAATTTTGGGACCTTCAAGGATGGAGTATGATAAAAATATAAATCTAATATTAAAATACGAATATGGAAGAAATAAAAAAAGAGCTTGAGAAGTGCAAAAAAGAAAAAGAAGAAATTTTAAACAGTTTTAAAAGAGAAAGGGCCGATTTTATCAACTATAAAAAGGATGAAATGGAAAGAGCGGGAAAGACCTTAAACTATTTTTTGGAAGAAACGGTAAGCGAGCTTCTTCCTGTGCTGGATAGCTTTGCCCTTGCAAGAAAAGAAGCTCCGGAAAAAAAAGAAGGTTGGATGGAAGGATTTTTAAAAATAGAAAACCAGTTAAAAGAATTTTTAAAGTCATTAGGAGTTGAAGAGATAGATGCTTCATTGGGGAAAGATTTTGATCCTAATTTTCATGAAGCAGTTGAGGTGGTTGAGGGGGAAAAATCCCAAACGATAAATGAAGAAATCCAAAAAGGATATCTTCTTAAAGGAAGAGTGATAAGGCCGTCCAAAGTAAAAGTCGTTAAATAAAATAAATATATAAATAATTAAAAATAATAAAAAAATATGGGAAAAATAATAGGAATTGATTTAGGAACAACATTTTCAGCTATGGCAAATGTCACAGGAGGAGAACCGAGAATAATTGAAAACAGGGAAGGGGGAAGGACGACTCCTTCAATTGTTGCCTTGAGTAAATCCGGGGAACGTCTTGTTGGCGTAATCGCAAGGCGTCAGCAGATTACAAACCCTCAGAATACGATATTTTCGGCAAAAAGGCTTATAGGGAGAAGGTATAATGATCCGGAAGTCCAAAAAGACAAAAAGCTTTTGCCATATGAAATAAAAGAAGCAAGCGATGGAGGAATTGAAATAAAAATGGGGGAGAATTGGCATAAGCCGGCTGAAATTTCAGCCATGGTCTTGAAGAAATTAAAGCAGGACGCGGAAGAAAAGCTGGGAGAGAAAATAACAGATGCCATTATTACTTGTCCTGCGTATTTTGACGACTCTCAAAGGAAGGCAACCAAGATTGCGGGAGAAATAGCCGGATTTAACGTAAGAAGAGTAATAAACGAACCGACAGCGGCAGCTCTTGCATACGGTCTTACTAAAAAAAAGAATGAACAGATTGTTGTTTATGATTTTGGAGGAGGAACTTTTGATATTTCTGTTCTTGATATAGCAGAAGATACGATAGAGGTAAAAGCTACCGGGGGAGATACTCACCTTGGAGGAGATGATTTCGACCAAAAGGTAATGGACTGGCTAATTGAGCAATTTAAGAAAGACCAGGGAATAGATCTTTCAAAGGACCAGCTTGCTCTTCAAAGGATAAAAGAAGTGGCAGAGAAGGCAAAAATTGAGCTTTCGACTTCCCTTGAAACAGAAATAAACCTTCCGTTTATTACGTCCGGACAAGACGGTCCAAAGCATCTTTATTACAAAATGAGCAGAGCTGTTCTTGAAAACCTTGTTAGCGACTATATTTCAAAATCAATAAATTTAGTGAAAGAAACGTTAAAAGAGGCCGACTTGAAAATAGAAGATATTGAAGAGGTGGTTATGGTTGGAGGGCAGACAAGAATGCCTAAAATCCAGGAAGAAGTAAAGAGATTATTTAACAAAGAAGTGAACAAAGAAATTAATCCCGATGAAGTTGTTGCGCTGGGAGTGGCCATTCAAGGAGAAATACTCTCTGCAAAAGACGAAGGAAGAAAAACAGAGGGAGATGTAAAAGATATGCTTTTGCTAGATGTTACTCCTCTTTCTTTGGGCATAGAAACCTTAGGAGGAGTAAGTACGGTTTTGATATCCAAAAACACGACAATTCCTACTTCAAAGAGCCAGGTCTTTTCGACTGCTGCGGACAATCAAACATCGGTTCAAGTTCATGTTCTTCAGGGAGAGCGTCCTATGGCAAAAGACAACAAATCCTTAGGACAGTTTATTCTTGACGGGATTCCTCCCGCCAAGCGGGGAATTCCCCAGATAGAAGTTCAGTTTGATATAGATGCAAACGGGATACTTAGCGTTTCGGCAAAAGACAAAGCAAGCGGAAAATCTCAATCAATAAGAATAGAGGGCTCTACCGGCATTTCAAAAGAAGAAGTGGAGAAGATGAAAAAAGACGCAGAAATGCATGCCGAAGAAGACAAAAAGAAAAAAGAATTGATTGAAGAGAGGAATTTGGCCGATAACTTGATTAATACTTCTGAAAAGACGCTTAAAGATCTTGGAGAAAAGGTAGAGGAATCAAAGAAAAAAGAAGCCAATGAAAAAATAGAAGAATTAAAGAAAGTAAAGGATCAGGACGATCTTAATGCTATTAAAGAAAAGAATTCCCAGCTTTCACAGATAATGCAGCAGATTGGAAAAGATGCCTATAGTCAGGAAAAAGCGCCTGAGGGGCAGGAAAATCAGAGCAAGGAAAATAAAAAGCCGGAAGAAGGGGAGTATAAGGAGGAAAAAGAATCTAATTAATCTCTTATGAAGGACTATTATCAAATACTTGGCATATCAAGAGAAGCTTCTCAAGAGGAAGTCAAAAAGGCTTACCGAAAGATGGCCCACAAGCACCACCCCGATAAAGAAGGAGGAGACGAGCAGAAGTTTAAAGAGATAAACGAGGCTTATCAGGTTCTTTCCAATTCTCAAAAGAGAAGCAATTATGACAGGTTTGGAACTGATCAGCCGGGCGGTTTTAACTGGCAAGGACAGGGAAATCAAGGAGGTTTTAACGTTGATTTTGATTTTGAAGACCTTGGAGATATATTCGGAGATTTATTCGGATTCGGAAGGCAAGGACAGGGAAAGAAAAACGTCAATAAGGGAAAAGATATTACTATAGACATTGAAATTTCTCTTGAAGAAACGTTAAAAGAAATCAAAAAAGAGATTTCTCTTTACAAGCTTTCTGTTTGCAAAAGATGCAGCGGAACCGGAGGAGAACCAGGAACTTCTTTGAATGAATGTTTCTCATGCGGAGGAACTGGAGAAGTTCAACAAATCAAACAGACATTTTTGGGTTCATATACTAAAAAAGCTGTCTGTCCCCAGTGCAACGGAGTTGGAAAAAATCCGAAGGTTCCTTGTAATGTTTGCAGGGGAGAAGGAAGAATAAAAGAAGAAAACAGGATTATCGTTACTATCCCTTCGGGAGTCGATACCAATCAAGTTCTTAAGTTTGTCAAAATGGGAGAAGCCGGAAGAAGGGGACTTGCTTCGGGAAATCTTTATGTCAGGGTTTATGTAAAAAAACATTCTTTTTTTGAAAGAGAAGGAGACAATCTTTTTGCCGGCATTTCTATACCTTATTCAACTGCAATACTCGGAGGAGAAGTGGAAATAGCCACTCTTGAGAAAACAAAGCTTTTTTTGAAGGTTTCTCCTGGAACAGAATCAGGCAAGGTTCTAAAGATAACAGAAAAAGGCATTCCTCGCTTTTCTGGAAGAGGAAGAGGGGACTTATACGTCCAATTAAATATCAATTCTCCTAAAAAAGTAACCAAAGAGCAAAAGAAAATTCTTGAAGAAATGAAAAAAAACGGCCTCTAACTCCTTATTTTCCTTGCATTGTTCCTCTTAATTTGCTAAAATCGGGCTTAAAGGTTGATAGGTGAGGTTATAAACTTAACAGGAAAAATACTATGGAAGAAAATAATAACAACAATGCTCCTGTAGAAGAAACAGACACAGAAGAAACAGGTGCTGAAGAAACAACCACAGAAGAAACAAGCACAGAGGAAACAGACGCCGCTTAACTAAGGCGCAAAAAACAGGAATGTTTATTAAATGTTCCTGTTTTTTTTGTTCTTTACATATTTTTTTTTATAGTTTATTATACTTTAATAAAAAGAAATGCCCCGCTAACTCAATGGTAGAGTAACGGCCTTTTAAGCCGAGAGTTGCAGGTTCGAGTCCTGCGCGGGGCACAACTACAAAAAAGGGCAGTAGTTTTAAGCCGTCTTTATTTGGAACGTTTCCAAGTAAAGGGCAAATTGATCTTTCAAGGAGAAACTTAATGGAAGAAGCTCTTATTCTTATTTTCGTGATGCTTTTAATTGATACGGCGCTTGCTATTTGTTGGAACGGATATTCTTTTTGGAAGCGCTTTTTTAATAATTTTATTCAGATGATTTGGAGCTTATTGCTTCTATAGAATAATTGTAAAGTTTCTCAAAAAGCCCCTTCGGGCTTTAAAATATAAAAGCGCCTCAAAGGGGCGCTTATTGTTTTTCAACGGATGCATATCTTCCATCTTTAAGGTATTGAATTTTTTTTGCCTTTTTGAGGCATGTCAGGTATCCATGATACCGGGAATTTTCAAAAAGGGATAAAGGCAAGCCCAAAGCAAGCAATCTTTCCTTAAGTTCTTTTGGCAAAAGAGGCCGACCGGCTTTTTCAAGTTCACTTATTAGATTATGGCGATGTAAGGGCCAATAAGCGTTTTGATTTGTTTTTGGAAAAGATTTCTTTTTCTTTTTTTTTCTTTGCCCGTTTTTTGAACAATCTATTTTGCAACAGGCAAGAATATTTTCAATATCATAAATGGTAATATCGGGAAATTCGTCATTAAAATTAATTCGAATTATATCCAAAACTTGCAAGGAGTTAAATTCCTCTTTCTTTCTGTGAAAAAACATGGCAATTTCCCTTATTAAATCAATAAGATTTAAATTTATTTTATTTGAGTTTTGAAAAAGAACTGTATTGTTTGGCATTTGTCTCTCCTTTAAACAATAAGGAACTGCGGGTAAATATACAGTTTTGATATTGGTTTGTCAATTCAATTTGACTTTTTGAAATATTCTGCTATCTTATTTGTCATCGGGCAATGGTTGCCCGATGAACTTTCCGGCGAAAATTCGCCAAGCACTTTGAGAGGTGAAAATGACTCAGATGACAGAAAGAAGATTTAATACGGGCGACCTTGTTATTTTTAAGCCAAAAGCAGGAGAAAGCTCTTGGGCCGGGTGTCTTGCCCGAGTTGTTATCTCAAAAAACGAGAATTTTTCTGACGAGTCCGGACCGTCATACGGCATTAAATTTGCCGATCAGCACAAGATGTGGGCTTTTCCCCAAGAGCTCACGCCTGTAGCTGAATTCGAGTCGTAATTTTCATTTTAAAAAACGCACGACCTTCGGGTACGGCGTATTTTTTTTCTTGAAATATTATTTACGCAAGAGTACAATGGCAGTGATATTAAAATAAGCTTAATTTTATGAAAATAGTTATTTGCGGCAGCATGTCTTTTTCAAAAGAGATGCTAAAAACAGAAGAAGCGCTCAAAAAATTAGGGCATGAAGTTGTTTTGCCCGAATTTGTCAATGACCATGCTAATTTTTCAGGCGAAGGAGAAATGCCGGAAAATGAAGAGAAAGGGAATTTGATAAAAAAGCACTTTGAGGAAATAAGGAAAAGTGACGCTATTCTTGTTCTTAACATTGAACGTAAAAAAATAAAGGGATATGTGGGCGGCAATTCTTTTTTAGAAATGGGGTTTGCTTTTGTTTTAAATAAGTCAATTTATCTTTTTGAGCAAATTCCCGATATTGGGTATAAAGATGAAATAGAGGCAATGTCGCCCATAATTCTTGGCGGTAACTTTTTAAAAATAAAGGAAGATTTGATTTCTAATGATTCTCATGAAGATTATTACAATTCTTTACCTAAAAAGAGAATGTGCTCTGGCGTATTAATTTTCAATCAAAACGATGAGCTTCTTATCGTTAAGCCAAGTTATAAGGACCATTGGTCAATACCGGGCGGAGTTATAGAAGAGAACGAATCTCCTCGTCTTGCCTGTATAAGGGAAACTGAAGAAGAAACAGGGCTTTATATCGAAAATCTGGAATTTCTTAGCGTTGATTTTGTTCCTCCTAAAACAAAAGTAAGCGAAAATTTGCACTTTATCTTTTTCGGAGGAATATTAAAAGAAGAGGAAATTAAAAAAATAAAGATATTAAATGAAGAAATAGAGGATTATAAATTCCTTCCCATTGAAAAAGCATCTCTTTTATTGGGAAAAAACTTAGGCAAGAGAATAGAAAAATCCATAGAAGCGCTTAAAAATAGAAAAGTGATTTATATGGAGAGTGGAAAATAGAAATATGGCAATAGTCCCTTTTTATTTACCTTTATTTAAGATTATGTTAATTTAATGTCGGTTCTTTGATTTTAAGACAGAAACAGGAGGAAGAAATGATAAAGCTTTCAAACGGGCATTCTTTTAATTTTATGGCTGCAAGCGGCGCTCTTGGCTACGATGGGAAAGGATGGGCCTGGGAGAAACCGCTAAGATGGCTTAATCTTTTGGACGAAACTCTTTTTACGATTGTTATAAAAACGATAACTCTTTATCCGAGAAAAGGAAATCTGCGTTGGTACAACCCTTTCAGGGCTGTGCGCTTTCTCTCTGATGGGACAGTAAATGCCGTAGGCCTTACTAATCCCGGGATTGAGTGGTGGTGCCGAAAAGTAGGCCCCGGGCTTGATTCAAAAAAAAGGCCTCTTGTCGCTTCTATTTGGGGAGAGTCGGAAGAGTTATCTGTTATGGCAAGAATGCTTAACGATTTTGACCTAAAAGGCCTTGAAATAAACGCTTCCTGTCCCAATGTTGGCAGTCATTCTTTCGTGGTTTCCGATAAAGTTTTAAGAAGCTGTGAAGAGGTTAAAAAAGAAACCCGTTTCCCGATTATTCTCAAACTCTCGGTAGTGCATGACTTTGAAGATATTGTTTATAGAACAAAAGATATAGTTGAAGCTTTTTCAATAAACAGTGTTCCTTGGGCAAGAATTTTCCCGGAAAAAGAAAGTCCTCTTTTTCATTTCGGAGGGGGAGGGGTTTCCGGTAAAATAGCCCAACCTCTGACATGGAAAATGGTTAAAGAGATTGCTGAAATATCAGATATTCCGGTTATCGGTCCTAGTGTTTGGAATTATGAAGACATGAATTTTTTGAGAAAAATCGGAGCAAAAGCGATAAGCTTTAGCTCAATATTCTTAAAACATCCTTTGAGACCGACCTTATTTGTAAGAAGAGACAAAAAATCTTCCAATTTGGAATAGTTCTGTCTGTTAAAAAGAAGCGGCAATGCTCAAAGCGCAAAGCCGCTTTTTATTTAAATAACTTGAGAATTAAAATATTTTTGGTATAATGAAAGATTATAAGGGCCGTTGGCTCAGTTGGTAGAGCGCTTCAATGGCATTGAAGAGGTCGCCGGTTCGAATCCGGCACGGTCCACCATATTGAATTAGTCGCCTCGCTCGGGGCTTCGCCCCTCGCTTCGGCAGGCAGTTTTGCGAGCAAATCAAAGGGCTTTTTGAAATCAATTTCCAGTCGTCCCGCCGCAAGGCGGCGGTTCGAGCCGATTTTTTTGAGATAATTTTTCATTTCTGAAAAATTATCTTGCAAAGCGAGATTTTTGGCTTGATTGGTTTCCAAAATCCAGTTTCGGGTGAGTTCGAGCCAATGATTTCCTTTTCGTTCAAAATCAGATAATTTTTCCTCTTTTGTTTTCTTTTCCGCCATTAGGGCGTTTTTTGTTTGCTGAAATTCCGCCAATTCCAACGCTTCGGCTAAATATGCGTCTGTTAGCCGTTCCAGCTTCGCTTTAATGGCGGAAATTTCTTTTTTGAGATTTTGAGCGAAAAGGTCTGATGTTTGGCGGTTCTCGTTTCCCCACACTTTCAATTTATTCAAATATCTTTCCCGCCAAACATCGGGCAAAGAAACTTTTTGACAATTCTCTTTTACTTGCTCGGCTAAAACTTCTTCCCGCAAAAAGCGGCGTTGCTCACATTTTTGAATTTTGCTTTTTCGGGTGCAGAAATAATAGACATATTCTCTGCCGCTTTTTTTAATTTTTCTGTCCGCCGTTACGCAATAGCCGCACTCGCCACACCTCGCAAAATTCAAAAACAAAAATTCCTTTTTCTCTTTTCTCTTTTTGCGGGGCTTGCCGTTGTCTTTCAACGCTTGCTGGATTTGGTCAAAAAGTTTCTTTGCAATCATTGGCTTATGGCTTCCCTGATGAAGTTCGCCGCGGTAAAGAAAATGCCCGTAGTAAAACGGATTTTTCAAAATATGCTCAACGGACGACAAGGGCATTTTCTTTCCGCTTCTCGCGCCAACCAAGCCAAGAGAAAACATTTTGTCTTGAATTTTGGTTAAGGTGTAATTTCCGGTGGCAAAAACCCGCAAAATTTCTTTCACTTTGTTAAATGTCTTTTTATCGGGTTCAATGGTGCGAAGTCGCGGCTCGTTGAAATATCCGAGCGGGGCTTTTGCCGAAAGTTCGCCACGGCGTATTTTTTGCCTAATTCCTCGCAAAATGTTTTCTCTTAAATTGTCGGTGTAGTATTTGGCTTGTCCGAAAGCGACGCTCAACATGAATTTTCCTTGTGGTGTTGGCTCAAACCAAAAAGTAGGGAATTTTAGCGATCTGATTTTTTCGTTATCAACGAGGTAGATAATTTTTCCGCCGTCAACGCTGTTTCTCGCCAATCTGTCGGGATTCCACGCTAAAATTCCCTCGGCGTTTCCTTTTTCAATTTCCGAAAGCATTTGATTAAATATTTCTCGGCCCGGCTCCTTGGCGGTTTTGCTCTCGGTATATTCGCGGACGATAAAAAGATTGTTTTGCTTGGCAAACTCTCTTAACTCGGCGAGCTGGGCTTCAATGCTCAAAACCTGCCTTTCTTCGTCCTCGCTTGATTTACGGCAATAGATGAAATATTTAATCATAAAATTATTTGTTTAATTGTAATTGAAAAAGGAAACGCCACACCGACAATTTAATAAAATCTCGCTTTGCCTTTCGCCAAAGGCGAAAGAAAAAAATCGGCTCATTGCCCTTCGGGCAATACGAATTTTATTCGTGAACCGCCGCCTTGCGGCGGGACGACTGGAAATTGATTTCAAAAAGCCCTTTGATTTGCTCGCAAAACTGCCTGCCGAAGCGAGGGGCGAAGCCCCGAGCGAGGCGACTAATTCAATATGGTGGTGTTTGTTGGACGAAATCCGAACCCATTTTGAGCAAAATCCAGAGGATTTTGCGGATTGAATCCCGCCCAGCGTTTCCGCCCGCCTCCGCTTCGCTTCGGCGAGCAAAACAGAAAAATTTTCTCTACATTTTTTAATCGCCTGTCCCCCAAATTTTTTTTCAATTAAGGAAAAGAAAATTTTTCTGTTTTGCGTTCCTCTTGCGAGAGGAATTGCGGAAACGCCCCCACCCCATTGTCCGCCTTCGGCGGACTGGCAAGCGGGCAAAAATTCATTTTCCCCACACCCCTTTTTCTTTTTGCCCGCTTGCTTTCGGGATTCGGCTGATTTTTTTTGCGGACGGGCTATTATCAAATTCAATAGTCGCCCTTGCCCCACCGCACCCGTGCGCGGGCGACAAGAAGGAGCTCCCTTGAAATTCGTTGACATTTTTATTTTTTTCGTATAACATAATAATGGAAGGGATACGCATATTATATCACAATCCTTACATTTTAATAATATATCCAGCAAACAATTATGTCAACAATTGGAAAAAATATAAAACGATTGCGACATGAAAAGGGCATTTCTCAAGATAAGCTCTCAAAATTAGCAGATGTTTCGCTTAATACCGTTGTTAAACTTGAACTTGACCAAAGCCCAAACCCTACTCTTGAAACGATCAAAAAACTCGCCAAAGCTTTTAGTATTTCACTTGATGATTTAATAAAATAATCTATGAACTACATCAAATACCAAGATAAAATAATCCGTAAAATAGCTAGCGGTCATCAAAATTGGTACAAAGCCCAAAGTAGCGTTTGGGGTGAGCGATATATGAAAGAGAAAGAAAACATATTGACGAAGGGGCGCAATAAAAAAGAAGCTCGCATAATCGCAAAATATTTACCTAGAAATTGTAAGGATATTCTAGACGCACCTTGTGGTTATGGAAGAATTTCAAATACTTTAGCTACTTTAGGATATAGTGTAACCGGCATTGATATAAGTGATTATTTTATCAAACTCGCAAAAGAACAAGCTAAACAGCAAGGATTGTCTGTTTCTTATATTGTTGGCAATATTTTGTATAAAAAAATCCCCAGAAAATTTGATGCAGTATTGAATATCTTTACATCGTTGGGTTACTTGGAAAATGATAAGAAAAATGAAGTATTTATAAAAAAATTGTGTCAGCATATAAAACAGGGCGGGAGGTTGATTATTGAGATTATTAACCCCATTGCTTTAACAAAAGACTACAAAGAAAAAGATTCTGTTTTATTGAAAGATGGGACGAAACTTTATTTTGATCGGTATTTAGATTTTAGAACATCTACAAGTGTAACAAAAATTCGGGAAGTTAAAAAAGGTGGTAAAGCAAAAAATGTAGTTCATATTATCAGACTTTACTATCCACACGAACTAATAAACATTTGCAGAAAATTCGGTTGTGATTTAATTGATATTCTTGATCAAAATGGTAAGGCAAAAGATATTAAAAATTCTTTACGAATATGGCTAATTTTTCAAAAAAAATAACAGAGCGAGCTCGCGCTATCATCATTGAGCAGGATAAAATTCTACTCATTAACCGCATTAAAGGTAATGATTCTTATTGGGTTATACCTGGTGGTGCTGTAGAATCTAATGAATCTCACAAACAAGCCGTTAAACGCGAATGTCTTGAGGAATTGGGAGTTAAGATAGAAGTGCAGAAACTTTTTCTACAAAGACTTGGCGATAAACAAGAAATAGAAGGCCAGCAGGAATTTTTTTATATGTGCAATATCGTTGATGGCCAAATTGGAACGGGACAAGGACCCGAATTCCAAGCAGGAACTCAATATAAAGGCGAATATAGGGTTAAATGGATTGACCTTAAAAATCTTCCGGAAATCAATTTAAAACCAGATGAAGTAAAGAATAAAATTATTCAACAGGCGATTCTGGATAAAATAAATCATTCGATTGTTGATGATGAGGACATTCAGAATGTTGTTGCAGTATTAAAGAGTGGTTTCCTATCAAAACCGGATGGTGGCCCGAAAGTTACTGAATTTCAAAAACTTATGGCGGAGTTGCATGGCAAAAAATATGCATTTGCTGTCAACTCAGGAACTTCTGCGCTACATTGTGCGATTGTTGCCCTTGAACTACAAAAAGATGATGAAATTATTGTGCCGGCTTTGGCAAACATAGCTGATTGCTCGGTGGTTTTACAAGAACGAGGGAGGCCTGTTTTTGTAGATATTAGCCCCGAAGATTTTAATATTGACCCAATAAAAATTGAGGGGGAAATTACTCCTAGGACAAAAGCAATAATCGCTGTTCACATGTATGGCCAACCGGCCAAAATAAAGGAAATACGAAAAATAGCCGATAAGCATCGGATAGTCTTGATTGAAGATTGCGCCCAAGCAGCCGGCGCAAAATATGACAACAAATATGTAGGCTCTTTTGGCGATATAAGTTGTTTTAGTTTGTATCAGACAAAACATGTTATTTGCGGAGAAGGTGGGGTTGTAATGACAAACAATGATAAATACGCGCATATTATTACTTCCACAGCAAATAACGGGATTATGAAGCACGATTTAGATGCTTATGACTATGATCGCGTTGGCTTTAACTATCAATTAACTGACATACAAGCTACTCTTGCGGTTGGGCAACTGCAAAAACTAGACAAGAATAATGAAAAAAGGAGATTGAACGCCGGGATATTCAGAAATTTACTCCGAGATACCGATATACAATTCCAGCACGCTGGCTCCACCACCGAGCACTCTTATTTTTACTTAACTGGTTTACTGCCAAAATACCTCTCCAATCAGAAGGATAGGTTTCTGGATCTCGTAAAAAGTTTTGGAGTTCCAATCAAGAAACTTTACCCCCTTGCTTTAACTGAAATCACTTTGCTTAGAAATAAGGTGAAGCAGGATTGTCCGATAGCACAAGACATTACTAAAAGAATGTTTAATGTGTACGTAAATTCCGGGTTAAATCGTGAGGACATAGAATTCATGGCAAAATCAGTAATAAAAGCATATGAAATCATCAAAGCGAATAATCATCACAGGTAGCCGAGGTTCTTTGGGAAAAATTTTGCAAAAGGAATTGCAAGACATATTTGATTTGGTGTGTATAGATAAGAAACCTGATAGAGAAGAAACAATTGCTCTGGATATTACTAACGATTATGAAAAATTTAGAAATATTCTCAAAGGTAATGACGTTATTATTCACTTGGCGTGGGACGCGCTAGAAGACTTTCCAAGCGAAAATATTGTTCAGCAAAATAAAGTTATGGCGGAGAATGTTTATCGAGCTGCGGTGGAAAAAAATACTTCTCGCGTTATTATCGCAAGTTCGGTCCACGCCAACGATTATTCAAGGGTTCCGACTGGTACATATCTTAGCCCTAAATCAGAATGTTGGCCAGACACTCCTTACGGAGCAACTAAAATCTATATTGAACATTTGGGTCGTTATTATTCAAGAAAGCACGATATAGAAGTGATTTGCATCCGTTTCGGCGGTGTCAATGAAAGAAATGAGATCAGATTTAACGAAGATCCTTTGTATGATAAAGTTTTGCTGTATAAAGAAGATTTTGTACAGCTAATACGGATGTGCATTGAGGTCAAGAAAGTACCCGATAATTTTGCCGTCTTTTACGCAGTTTCCAACATGAAGGGACGAGTTCATTCATTAGATAACTTCTTGGGTTGGAAACCTAGCTTCCCAAAGAAATGAAAAGTATTGACACTATTGTGATAGCCGTTGGCGGTCAAGGCAGGCGCATCATAGCCGATTTAAAGAAAAGAGAAATCAAAGCATCCAAGATTTTTTTGGAATTGAACAGCAAACCGTTTTTGGGTCATTTGCTTGATATGTCACTTGCCTTAAATTTCCAAAGAATTTTTTTGCTGTCTAGTTATTATGAACGGGAGCTGCGAGATTTTTTGAAAGAAAATTATCCAACAGCTAATCAGATCACACCAATTTACGGGGGCAAGACGGGAAGAAAATGGGGCGTGCCGTGGTTGTTATATTCAGTTAGACAGAAACTTAGAAGGCCCTTTATATATTCAGATGGCAACATTTTGTATAACAAAAACATTCTGAAAAAGATAAAGAATACTGAGTTATCGAAGCCGACCATTGCCAACATTGTTCTAAACTCTAAAGATTTTGCGCCAACTCATTCACGAATTGTTGTGCACAAGGGAAGAGTTAAATCAGTAAATACACGGTTGCCGAACACCAAAGATGAAAATATTAATATTGAGGGGCAACAATACTACAGCCTTGGATTAATGGCGTTCAACAGAGGCGTTTTTTCATCTGTTCCTTCTTTCGCCTATAAAAAAGATTTAGATTTTGTAATTCATGATATTTTTAAATTGGGTGAAAATATGGTGAAAGCAACAATTTACAACGGGAGTTGGATTGCTATTCATAATATACACGATGTTGACAAATTAGGGATAAAGAGTTAAGGTAGTATATCGTTCTTTGACATAAACCAAAACCTACTTTGCGAGGAGGCAAACCATGATAGTAATGAATGAATGCTTCCTTGCCAACGCGGGAAGCAAGTACGACATTGACCTGAGCCTGCCGTTGCGATTGCAAAAAAGGGCTCTATTGAAAGCACTGGGTTTCCCTGGCGATCCCAAGTTAAAGGGGTGCCGATCTAGCGAAGCCAAAAAAGTCAAACAGTTCCTCGATGAGTACTGCTCCGAGGGGTGTCCTTTTTTGATCATCGTGTCAGAAAAGCCGATGCATACGCTTGTGCCGCCGCTCTTTGTCGTGAATAGTTCTGACAGTGTGCAATGGCGCGACGACCAAGGCGTCAAGCAAGTCATCTCGACGGACAAGGCGTTAGCGGTTATCGGGCAATACCCGCAAACGACTTGGGTGGAGTTTACTCCACGCCCTTGGAATGAGCGCGCCATCGCTGGACGACTAATATACACTTCCATGGACAATCAGGTCCTTGAAATCCAGCAGTGTACTGTTCCGGCGAAGCTCATTAACGATCGGCAACTGCCGACATACGTTGGTGAGTTAAGCTTTCTGGAAGTGACAAGGCGTGGCTATCTTGATGATAGCCGCCGTCTCCGAGAAATAGGCTACCTTAACATTTGCTCTTTCGGTGTGATTCGGAGCATTTGTAGAGCAATGCCTCCGATGGGTAGCTTTGAGGAGTTGCGGCTCATTTCGCGGCTTCCAACACTGGAGTTCGCATTCACCGAAACCGGCCGGCTGATGGCAATTGACATCGACTGGCCCGCACAGTACGTCGAAAAGAAAAGAGGTAGATAGTTATGAGCCAGTTCGAAGTTTCCATGCTGGTGGTGAAGCCGGACGGCGTTGAGAGAGGGTTGGTGGATCCGATACGGCAAATCCTTATCCGAAACGGACTCGTGATCAAGCGAGAGGTTCGTAAGACGCTCAAACCGGCCACAGTAGAGATGCTCTACTGGAATATCAGCGATGTACGGCATCGCGATTACTTCTCTGAGTTGGTGGCCTTCATGTCGTCGTCGCCCGTACACATCTTCATTGTGGATGGATACGATGCCGTCAACAAGGTTCGCCAGATCATCGGAAAACGCGTGCCTGCTTCCGGAATCCGCTCCCGATGGGCGGAAAGCATCATCAGGAACGTCGCTCACGGTCCTCACACTCCAGCGAGGGCCAAGCGAGAAATACAACTTCTCATGGAGGACTACAGTATGAAAAAAGTGTTCGTTATCGGCGGGATGAGCGAGTCCGGCAAGAGCACCTTGGGTCGTTACCTCGACCAGCGTGGCATCAAGAGGTTGAAGATCACCTTCTTCCTGAAGCGCGCGATGGAACGCGAAGGCGTGAATGGCGATTTCGTTGAGTGGAATAACCAAAACATGAAGGAAAGGCCAGAGTGGGTCTTCCGGACGTTCGCCGATGAATTCATCCCGTGGATCACCGATCAGGGCATCGAATTCTGCTGCCTTGAAAGTCTCTATAGTGCTGGTCTCGGCGTTCACCTGCGTAAGCGCCTCGGGCCGGACAAGGTCGTTATCGTCTACGTGGACATGGATGAAGACATCCGTCTCCAACGGCAGATGATTCGTCAAAACCTCACCTCTTTGGATGAAGCGCGGAAGCTGATGTTGCCCCGTGATCAGATCAAGAGGGAGTGGGGAGTTCCCGCAATCGCAGATGTCGCCGACATCATCATCGACAATTCCGATTCAATGGAGAACTTGACGAGAATCGCGGACGCGATGATCGCCAGGCATTGTCCGGAACTGTTCATTTAGATGAGCGTTTGGCATCGTTCTTCGACAGGGGGATTTCCTTCCATGGATTTCCCCCTTTCTTTTTAACTTATGAAGATTATTACTCTCTCAAAACTTACAAAAAAGCTTAAGCCATTTACCGCCACTCTTGTTGGTGATGTTTTTGATTTGTTCAATATTGAGCATGTTCGCTATTTACGAGAATGCAGTAAGGTTGGGAGACCACTCGTTGTTGTAGTTCAAGCCGATAAGACAGCAAAAATCCGGTCTGGATTCGGCAGGCCGATAATGAACGAGAGACAGAGAGCTGGAATGGTTGCCGTCCTTGAATTTGTTGATTTTGTATTGATTCTCGAAAGACCATCTGACTATGAGAAATATTTACAGATCATAAGGCCCAGAAATTATATTTATCCAAGGGGCATAATGAAACATAGAAAATTTACCGCCAGCTTAATCACTGAAAGATTTCCAAGTATCAGGATATTTTTTCTTGACAATAATTTACATCAATATAACGCCGACTACTTTATAAAAAGACTTTTAATGCGTCGAGATTATTCCAAAATAAAAAACCCTATTGCCCGTCGCCTTTATTTTATTGCTGATAACAGCAAGGCGGCCATCGGAAAAATATCCGCACTGGTTACTTTTGATAATAAAATTGTGGCCGAATCAGACAACATTGAAAGCCAGAATATGCACGCCGAGCAGATTGTCTTAAAGAAAGCGAAATTAAAAAGGATTGATCTTAAGAAAGCCAAGCTCTATATTCTTATTCCGCCATGCAAACTTTGTGCTCAAGAAATACTCAAGAGCCAACTTACCCAAATATATTATCTACACCCTTACGGTAACGATGATGGAATAAAATTTTTACGAGTGCGCGGTATTAAAGTAAAAAAAATGAAATTAGATAAATAATATGACAAAAATTGCGATTTCAAATTTAGCCTGGAGAAAATCGGAAGACGAGAAAGTTTTTAATATTATACGTGATTTGAACGTACTGAATATGGAAATCAGTCCATTTCGAGATGCCAGCACCTTACCGGAGGCAAAAGAACAGTTCTATAACGAAACCTCGAAATTATTAAATCAATACGGGATACACGTTGCGGCTTTTCAAGCGCTGATGTTCAGGTATCCTGAAGTTTCTATTTTTGAAGGAGCAACCGCTCGCAACAAAATATTGAAGCACCTAAGAGGCGTTTTGGAGTTTTTAAATCAGATTGGTGCAACTGTTGCGGTATTCGGTTCGCCCAAAAATAAAATCAGAGGCACACTGCCGCACAATAAAGCTATGGGTATTGCGAAAGATTTTTTCATACAAATAGCAGAACAGGCCAGGCTTTATAATGTAATTTTTTGTATTGAGCCAACGCCAACCGCCTATGGTGCTGATTTCATTTGTAATACACAAGAAGCTGTAGATTTTGTTAAAACGATTAGCCATCGTTCTCTCAAAATTAATTTAGATATTGGCTCGTCAATTTTGAACGGGGAAGATATTGAGAAAATAATAAACAAGAACATTGACTATGTAGGCCATGTACATATAAGCGAGCCGTATTTGAAAACTATTAACCTTAGCCGACCACTTCATAGAAGCATCGCTAGAACTCTCAATGATGGAAATTATAATGGGTTTGTCTCTGTTGAGATGCGACCGAGTGACAGACAAAATATTAAAAATATTTCTAAGATAATTTCCTTTGTAAAAAATATTTACCAGTAAGCTATGAATAAAAAAGAACAAAAAACAGATTGCATAATTGTTGGAGCCGGCATTTTTGGATTGTATGCGGCTTCGCTTTTAGTCAGACAGGGTCAACGTGTTGCTATTATAGACAAAAGTGTCAGACCATTTTCTCGTGCCAGCGCAATCAATCAGGCGAGGGTGCATAATGGTTATCACTACCCGCGTAGCTACGAAACCGCCAAAAAGGTAGCGGAGTATTACGCTAGATTTATTCGAGAATTTAATTTTGCCATTAACGACTCTTTTAAGCAGGTATATGCTATTTCAAGTAAGGGGTCCAAAACATCCGCACAAGAATTTACTAATTTTTGCAGAAAAGTAAACATACCTCTTCAAAAAATAGATGCTGATTTATATTTTAAAAAGGGTTCTGTAGAAGCTGCCTTTTTAACACAGGAGTGCAGTTTTGATTTTGCCAAGATACGAGATTTTCTTATAGATAAAATTGGAAATTCAGCGACTTATTATTACAACACTGGCATCAAAGCGGTTGAAAAAGTAAATCCATCATATAATGTCATTCTAGATAACGACACCTGCTTGTCGGCTCCTCTCGTTATTAACGCATCATACTCTGGGATTAATGAAGTGATTAATAAATTTGGCCAGAATTTTTTTGACTTAAAATACGAATTGTGCGAAATGGTTCTTTGTGAAGTACCTAAAAAATTCAAAAATTTAGGGATTACTGTAATGGACGGCGATTTCTTTTCTATCATGCCCTTTGGGGACTCCAACCTTCACGTATTAACTTCCGTTGGACACACTCCTCATTCTGTTTCTTGCGACAAGTTTCCGATTTTTGAGAATCATGCTAATAAGTCTATTTGTGAAATGCACGGAGTCAGTGGATGTGTTGTTTGTTCACAAAATTTAAGATCGGCCTGGAATAAGATGTATGCACTAAGTCAGTCATTTCTAAAACACAATTTTAAAATTGAATACAAAGATTCAAAATTTGAAATAAAGGCAATATTAAGGTCTTCGGAAAATGACGATTCTAGGCCGACAATTATTAAATATCATACAAGTAACCCGACTTTTATCAGTGTTCTGTCGGGGAAAATTAGTACTATCTATGACCTTGAGAAAATTTGCAAGCAACCCGATCGTTTAGAAATTTCGTCTTCTTCCGAAAAAGTTGTCAAAGTGGTAAAATAGAAAGTAGATAAAAGACAGGATCAATTTAATTTATACCCACCCTCCACCCTTTTGATTTGTAGCCCGTCCGCAAAAAAAATCAGCCGAATCCCGAAAGCAAGCGGGCAAAAAGAAAAAGGGGTGTGGGGAAAATGAATTTTTGCCCGCTTGCCAGTCCGCCGAAGGCGGACAATGGGGTGGGGGCGTTTCCGCAATTCCTCTCGCAAGAGGAACGCAAAACAGAAAAATTTTCTTTTCCTTAATTGAAAAAAAATTTGGGGGACAGGCGATTAAAAAATGTAGAGAAAATTTTTCTGTTTTGCTCGCCGAAGCGAAGCGGAGGCGGGCGGAAACGCTGGGCGGGATTCAATCCGCAAAATCCTCTGGATTTTGCTCAAAATGGGTTCGGATTTCGTCCAACAAACACCACAAAATGCAGAGAAGTTTTTCTTAAAATGGACTAACTGAAAGTTATTCGCTATAATCCTTGAAATATTATGTTTAAATTTCCGTCGTACAAATTTAAAAGCCCTTTTGTAATTCTCTTTTTCGTATTTATCTTCGGAACAGGTTTTCTTGTTGGAAAATATTCTATCAATGCAAGACCTTATTTATCAGATAAAGCCGACATCGGCCTTTTTTGGGAGGCCTGGGATCTTCTTGAAAGAAGATATATTGATTCTCAGTCGCTAGATTACAAGAAAATGGTTTATGGGGCAATATCCGGAATGATTGAAGCGCTTGAGGATCCTCCTACCGTCTTTTTTGACCCTCAGGACGCTAAGCGTTTTTTAGAAGACACAAGGGGTAATTTTGAAGGAGTGGGGATGGAAATAAGCATGAAAAACGGACAGCTTAAAATAGTGACTCCTCTTGAAGGCACTCCAGCCGAAAAAGCAGGCCTTAGAGCTGGCGATATCATAATTAAAATAGGAGAGGTTTTCGCTTCCGATATTACAGTAGAAGAAGCGGTTTCTTTAATCAGGGGGGAAAAGGGAACAGAGATTGTTTTTACTATTTATAGAGATAATTGGGATTTGCCGAAGGATTTTGTAATTACAAGAGGATTGATTGAAATTCCCTCAATGCGCTTTGAAATTATAGAAAAAGACAATCTTAAAATTGCTCATATAAAGTTAATACATTTTTCCTTAAAGTCCAGTTTTGATTTTTCCAAAATTGCAAAGGAAATATTGGACAGTTCGGCAAACGGAATAATTCTTGATTTAAGAAATAATCCTGGGGGGTATTTTGATGAGGCAAAAGAAATTGCCGATTGGTTTTTAATAAAAGATCAGATAATTACCATTCAAGAGGGAAAAAGAGAGAATATAGAGTATAGGGCTACCGGAAACGGCAATCTTTCCGGTTATCCGATAGTAATTTTAATCAATTACGGCTCGGCTTCAGCTTCGGAAATTTTAGCTTCAGCAATAAGAGACAATATGGACGCTGTTATAGTAGGGGAACAATCTTTTGGAAAAGGTTCTGTCCAGGAGCTTGTAACTTTAAGTGACGGTTCAAAAATAAAAGTGACTATATCAAAATGGCTCACTCCTAAAGGAAATTTAATAGATAAAGTTGGCATTGTTCCTGATGTTGTTATTGATATGTCTGAAGAGGATTACGAAGAAGACAAAGATGTTTATCTTGATACTGCTATTGAAATATTAAAAGATATGAGATAAAATAGGAAAATAGAAGAAATATAAAATAATTTAAAATTAAAACCCGACAGGGAAAAACCAATATGAAAGTAATTCTTATAGAAGACGTAAACGGACTGGGAAAAAAGTATGAGGTAAAAAACGTTGCCGATGGATACGCTAGGAATTTTTTAATTCCTAATAATTTGGCAAAGATAGCAACTGAAAATGCTTTGCTTTGGCTTGAAGCCCAGAAAGAGATAATGGAAAAGAAAACGGAAGATGATTTGGCAAAAGCCCAAAAAGTTGCCTCGAAAATTGACGGAATGGAAATAGCAATTCCGGTCAAACTTGGAGAAAAAGGCCAGCTTTTTGAAAAAATTACTGCCGTTAAAATTGCAGAGAAGTTAAAGGAAGAGGGGATTGAAATTGAAAAAAAGCAGATTAAATTGGAAAATCCGATAGAAGAACTGGGAGAATATTCTGTCAAAATCAAGCTTGAACATAATCTTGAACCGGAAGTTAAAGTTGTCGTTTCGGAAGAGTTATAAATAAAATTTTTATTGAGCTTTATACGTAATATCTCCGGTGTTTTAATAGGATAAATTATTACGCTTAAAGTTAACGGATGAATGCCTAAATATATTTTTATCTCAGGAGGAGTTATGTCAGGAATTGGAAAAGGAATTGTAACCTCTTCAATAGGAAAAGTTCTAAAGAGCAAAGGATTTAAAGTAACGGCGATTAAAATAGACCCCTATGTCAATGTTGATGCCGGGACCATGAATCCTCTTGAACACGGAGAGGTTTTTGTCACCGAAGACGGAATAGAATGCGATCAAGACATTGGAAACTACGAAAGATTTTTAGAGGAAAATATATTTAGCGACAACTATATTACCACAGGCAGGGTTTATCAGTCGGTAATAAACAGAGAAAGAAACCTTGAGTATAAGGGACGTTGCGTGGAGGTTGTTCCTGATATTCCAAACGAAGTAATTTCAAGGATAAAGAAAGCGGGAGAAAAAGCGAAAGCAGATTTTATTCTTATAGAAATTGGAGGGACTGTCGGGGAATATCAAAATATGCTTTTTCTTGAAGCGGGAAGAATGTTAAAGCTGTCTAACCCAAAAGACACGCTTTTTGTTTTGGTAAGTTATCTCCCTGTTCCAAAGCTTCTTGGCGAGATGAAAACTAAACCGACCCAATATGCCGTTAGGACTTTAAATTCAGCCGGAATCCAGCCTGATATCATAATAGCCCGCAGTGCTGTTTCTCTTGATAATGTTAGAAAGAAAAAAATATCTGTTTTTTGCAATGTATTGCCGGAGGACGTAATTTCTGCTCCTGATGCAGAAACAATATATGAGGTTCCTCTATTGTTTGAAAAAGACAATTTAGGAAACAGGATACTTCAAAAATTAAAAATGAAGCCCAAAAAGAATGATTTGAAAGATTTGTCCCGATTTGTAAATTTTGTTAAAAATAACAAGAAGGAGGTTAAAATAGGAATAGTCGGCAAATATTTTGAAATAGGAAATTTCACCCTTCTTGATTCATATATCTCTATTATAGAATCAATAAAACATGCTGCCTATAATCTTAAATCAAGACCGGAGATAGTTTGGATTTCTTCTGAAAAGTATGAAAAAAACTCTAAAAAATTAAAGGAACTGAAAGAGTGCGACGGCATTATTATTCCCGGAGGATTTGGGGTAAGAGGAGTTGAGGGGAAAATAAAGGCGATAGAATATTGCAGAAAAAACAAAATTCCTTTTTTCGGGCTTTGTTTGGGAATGCAGCTTGCAGTTATAGAATTTGCAAGGAATGTCTGCGGTATCAAAAAAGCCGGATCAAGGGAATTTGACGATAATTGCAAATATCCCGTTATTGATATCATGGATGAACAAAAAAATCTGCTGAAAGAAAAAAATTACGGCGGAACAATGCGCCTGGGAGCTTATTCTTGCGAGCTTAAAAAAGGAACTTTGGCAAAAAGCTGTTATAAAAAGAATCTTATTTCCGAGCGCCATCGCCATCGTTATGAGTTAAATAATAGCTATAGGGATTTATTGGAAAAAAAAGGACTGGTTTTATCGGGAAGAAATCCCGAAAGAGACCTTGTTGAAATTATTGAAATAAAAAAGCACCCATTTTTTCTGGGTACTCAGTTTCATCCGGAGTTTAAATCAAGCCCTTTGTCTCCTCATCCTTTGTTTTCAGGATTTATTAAGGCCTGTCTTAGAGAACATTAACAACCTTGGCAATTCTTTGAGAACCGTCAAAGCGCTTTTTTCTTTTTGTGGTGAATTTAACAATGCCGTCTTTGAGAGCAAAAAGAGTGTCATCTGCTCCGCGCTTTACGTTTTTTCCCGCTAAAAATCTGGTTCCTCTTTGTCTTATAATGATATTTCCCGTTTTCACTTTTTGGCCGTCAAAAAGCTTAACTCCCAAATATTTTGGCTGGGAATCTCTTCCTAGTTTTGTCGCTCCCGCGGATTTAGTTGTAGCCATAGTAATTTAAAAATAATTTAAGTATTTTAAATGAAAAACGGTATTATGATAGCAGAAACAATTTCTTTTGTCAAAAGACACCAAAAAGATATTATGCTTATAGTTGGTGTTATTTTAATTTCTTTATTTTCCTTTGCTGCCGGATATATTACGGCAAAACAGCAAAAAGAGGAGCCCTTTATAATAGAGAACATTTTGGAAAATGAATAAAAAAATAGCAATTATAGGAGGAGGAACAATTGGCCTTTATCTTGCCCTAAAATTGATAGAAAAAGGCAATAAAGTCGTTCTTTTTGAAAAAAGGAAAGAAATTGGAACCGATGTTTGTTCGGGAATATTTTCCGAAAAGATTTTTAAGTTTATTCCGGAAAGTAAAAATATAGTCGAAAAGGAGATAAAATCGGCTCTTCTTCGCTTTCCTAAAAAAACAATTCACCTTCTTTTTAAAGAAAGGTTTTTTTTATTTTCCCACTCTTCTCTTGATAAAATTTTATACTCCAAAGTGAAAGAAAGCGTTATTTTGGGGAAAGAAATAAAAAGCATTCCCCAAGGGTTTGACAGGGTAATAGGATGCGATGGGGCAAATTCTTTTATTAGAAAATCTCTCGGCCTTAAGAAGCCGAAATTGAAGGTTGGAATAAGAGGATTTTTAAAAGAAAAGGATAGTTCCGACTTTGTTGAAACATGGCCTCTTAGGGAAGGATTTGTGTGGAAAATACCAAGAAAAGAAGTGATTGAATACGGAATTATGGAAAAACCGGAAATAGCGAAAAAAGCACTTGCTCTTTTTTTAAAAAAAGATAAAATTAACCTTGAAGAAATTGATGCCAGAATTATTCCTTGCGGTTTTTCAATTCCGAAAAAGGGAAAAGTTACTCTTTGCGGGGATGCTGCCGGAATCACCAAGCCATGGTCAGGAGGAGGGGTTATTTGGGGGTTGAAATCCGCTGATATTTTAGTTGAAACCTTTCCGGACTTTGAACTTTACCACAAAAGAATGAGAAAGTTTTTCAAAAGAAAGATTGCCTTTTACAATTTAATGACAAAATCCGTATATTTTGCAGGAGAAAATATTCCTTTTTTAATTCCTAAAACTGTTAAAATAGAGCCGGACTTTTTATTATAAAATGGAAAAAAAAATACCATATCACTTGGGATTGATTATTGACGGAAACAGAAGATGGGCCAGGGAAAAAAATCTTCCCGTTTTTAGCGGTCATAAAAAAGGATTGGAAAATTTAGAGAGGATAGGGGATTACTTGCTTTTAAAAGGAGTAAAGATTTTAACGGTGTATGTTTTTTCTTATGAAAATTGGAAAAGAGCTGAAAGAGAAGTTAACTTTTTAATGCGTCTTCTTTTGGGTGCCCTTAGCGATAGGGCTGTGTCGAAATTACATAAAAAAGGAGTTAAGATTAATATTATTGGAAGCAAGGAAAAACTTTCCTCTGAAGTAAAAAAAAGAATAAAAATTGCTCAAGAAACTACCAAAGACAACAAGAAGGGGATATTGAATCTTGCTGTTTCATATAGCGGAAGAAGAGAAATAGTAAGCGCAGTTAAAAAAATAATTGAAGAAAAAATTTCTGTTGAAAAAATAACAGAGGATTTTTTTGAAAAATTTCTTTATACTGAAAATATGTCTCATCCGGATTTAATAATCAGAACAGGAGGGGAGCATCGTCTTTCTAATTTTCTAATCTGGCAGTCCGCATATTCAGAGCTTTATTTTTCAAATAAAATGTGGCCGTCTTTTAATGAAAGAGATATTGATAAGGCCCTTATTGATTATAGCAAGCGTGAAAGAAGGTTTGGGAAATAAATTATGACTTTTCATATTAAAAAAGGAAAAGAAAATCTTCTTGTCCTAATAAGGAAAGCAGGTTATATTCCTACTTCTTACTCTTTTGCTACAAAAGATGAATTCAATTTTATAAAACCTCTTTCAGGAAGAAAGGAAAAGTATCCGAGATTTCATATATATGTAGAAGAAGATTTTGAAAAGGGAGATTATGTTTTCAATCTCCATCTTGACCAGAAAAAAGCTTCATACGGCAAGTATAGCGCTCATAGCGCCGAATATGAAGGAGAAATTATTGAAAAAGAAGCCAGAAGAATAAAAGAAGCAACTGAAAGATTATGAAAATAAAACCGATGGATTATAGAAAAATACTTCAGATTATTGCAGAAGCGGCTGTTAAAAAAGAAACTGTTGAAATTTATTATCCTAAAACAGACACAACCAAAGAGGGCTGGAGGGAAATAGAGCCCTATTTTCTTTCCAATGATACAACCGAAGATGCCGAGCATTTGATATACGAGCAAGACCGTCTTTCTCCCGGACACATATTAAATGCCCGCACAGTAGGGGATAAAGACGAATTTTGCCATTATTTTATAATAGGAAAAATAAAAAAAGCAAGAAAAACAGGGAAGAGTTTTTCCCTTAAAAAAAACTGGCAAGTTGAATTTTAATATCTTAAATAGTATAATAAAAATATGGAAAATAAATCAAAAAAATGGGAAAAGAGGATTCCAAGAGAGTTAAAAAAAGAAATAAAACCGAAAGGAAGTATTAATAATAAAAAACCAAAAAGGTCGCACGATTTGGCTTCTCGTCTTGAAAACAGACGGGTAGGTCAATAATACAAATTATAAATTTAAATTAAAATGAAAAATTTTATCACAATTGCTTTTCTTCTATTTTTTTCTTTTTCTTTTGCTTTTGCCCAGCAAGGAGAAGGCAATATGCAAATTAACAATCTTGACCCGATTTTAGAAGAAGTTTCAAGTGGGGAAGTTCAGGGGTTTACTCCTTCAGTATCAACTAGAATTGTTCCAAGGGGAAAAATTGTTGATTTCGGGAAAGAGAGAGAAAGAATAATGGTTGAAGCTCAAAAAGGAGCAATAGAGGTAGGTGAAAGAGCAAAGGAAATAAGAATGGAAAATCTTCAACAAACAGAAGCAAGACAGAAACTTCTCAGGGAAAAAGCAGAGGAGATCGGCGGAGAACAGCTTAGAAATCGCTTTGAGATTCTTTCTGAGAATATGAACAGAGTAAATTATAATCTTTCAAACAGATATACGGGACTTCTTTTTGCAATGGAAATTGTTTTGAATAAGATTGAAAGCCGTACTGCAAAAATAGAGATAGCTCTTCAAAAGGATTTATCTTCTGTTTATTTGAAAGTGGATGAAGCCAGAAATTCCATTGAAGTTGCTAAAGAAGAAATAGCAGAGCAAAAAGCAAAAACTTATGTTCCTGACATTTCTTCTGGAGAAGATGTTGGCCTTCAGTTTCAAAATGTTCTTCAAGAGATAAGAACAGATCATAATACACTTAGAATTAGAACTATAGATGCCGTAAAGTTTTTGATTAGGGAAATAATGGCCGAATTAAGAAGCGCAATAATAAACTAAAAATATGACAAGAAAAGAAAAATATTTACTTGCTCTCTTAATTGTTATAGTCATTGCTCTTTTCGTAATGATTTTTTCAATTTTTCTTGACAGGGGAGGACTTGCTCCGAAATTAACTCCCGAAACCACAGAAACAGAACAAGAAGAGGATTTAATTTATGAAGGACCGGAAATTCCGGAAGTTACTTCAGGGGATAGCATTGAGGATATAGAAGCGGATATTGATATGTTTGAATCCTATGATTTTGGAGATATGGAAACAGAGATTGAGAGGTTAGAAAGAGAAATTGAAGAATTTTAACAGTTAAGGAAAAGCCAAAAAAACACCTCTTTTTTAGGAGGTGTTTTTAGTTGGTCCTTATTATATTAAGCGACATTATTTATTGAAGCTTATGATATTTACTGTGTATCTCTTTGAGGTGGGGTTTTGTAATATGGGTATATATTTGAGTTGTGGCGATATTTTTATGCCCTAAAAATTCCTGAACAACGCGAAGGTCAACGCCCTTAATAAGTAAATCGGTGGCAAAACTATGCCTTAATGTATGACAGGAAGTTGTCATAGGAAGGCCGGAAAGAGCCACATATTTTTTAACAATTCTTTCAACGCTTCTTATATTAAGCCGTCCTCCGGTTTTTTTTCCTCTGTAGTTAATAAAAAGGGCTTTTTCCTTGTCTTTCCTTGTCAAAAGATAGCTTCTGAGGCAGTTTATGGCCCTTTCTGAGAGGTATATGGTCCTGGGATGGCTTCCTTTGCCTATGATCCCTATTTCAAGGTATTTTATGCCGTCTTTTAGCTTTATTTGCTCTTTATCAAGAGAAACGAGTTCTGCTACCCGCAATCCGGTAGAAAAGAGGGTTTCAAGCATGGCTCTATCTCTTAATCCGGCAATATCATCTATATTTGGGGCTTCCAGAAGCTTTTTAACCTGTTCTGGATTTAAGAAGTTAACTGTTTTTTCCGATTTGCTTTTCGGAAGTTTTACTTTCTCAGGAGGCAACGAAAGGATGTCTTTTTCAGCAAAATAGGATAAAAGAGACCTTAGGGCTATTAGATAGTAGTTTTGGGTTGATCTTCTTAGCGGTGTTTTTGACTGCCTTGAAAGAAAGAGGCGATATTTCCATATATGATCGTTTGTTATTTCGTGAGGTTTTATTTCTTCCAGATTAGAAAATTTTAAAAAATCAAAAAACTTTTTTAAAAATCTTGAATAATTTTCCTGGCTTTTTGCAGATAATCCTTTCTCAAGCTCAAGCCAATCCAAAAATTCAGGGAAAAGGCCTTTTATTGAAATGCTTGTTTTTTTCATTTAAAAGAGTGGTTATATTAAAAGGTCTCTTAGAAAGACGCTTAACATACATTATGCGACATATTATATATCTAATTATATCCTCTCTTTTCACACTGTCAAGGCCTTTTTAAGACCTTTCTCTCTCTGGTGTCAGGAGTATTCTTTTTCCCCATTCTAACATTCTCTCCATTATATTTATTTTTTCCTCCTCAATCTCTTCTATTATAAAGCTCTTTATATCTTTAAAAATGTTTTTTAAAACATCTATTACATATGAAAAAAATCTTTTTAAAAGATCAAAAATATAAGAGAATGTTTTTTGTAGAATTTCTATAAAAAACTTTTCAATTTTTTCAAAAACTCCTTTTATAGTTTCTTCCGGGACTATTATCATAATTATTACTATTGCAATTGTAATAAAAATAATTAATCTCATGTCATTTTTATTGCCGCATTTATTCTTCTTAGGGTTTTTTCCTTCCCCAGAACGTTTGCAACGTCAAATGGTCCGGCAGATGACTTTTTTCCGGTTAAAGCTACTCTTAGGGGCCAAAGAACATATCCTCTATCCCCCGTTTTATATCTTTCTGCAAAAGGCATTATTTCTTCTTCTATCGTTTTGGAATCCCAGTTTTTAAGAGAATTCAAGATTTTGAAAAGCTCCGTTAAAACAAAAGACATTTCTTCTTTTTTACTTCCTTTCCATTGCAGTAGTTCTTTATCGAAAGATAAATCTTTTTTAAAGACATAATCTGTAAAATCTGCTATTTCGGAAAGTTTTTTCATTCTTTCTTTATAAAGAGAAACAACATTTTTTAAATATTCAAAGCTTATCTCTTCTTTTGTCTTTTTTATAATAAAAGACATTGATATCTCTTTTCCTGCAATTCCGGTAAGATTGGGAATTATTTCTCTATCTTTAAAAATTGGAGTAATATATTCTTTTTCAACAAGATATGGAATACAAAACTCTGTTATTTCATCAATGCTTTTTTTTCGGATGTAGTGTCCGTTTATATAATCCAGTTTTTTTAAATTAAAGACGGCCCCGCTTTTGTTCATTCTTTCCAGTGAGAATTCTTCAATAAGTTCTTCTATTTCAAAAAACTCTCTTTTATCTTTAGGGCTCCATCCTAAAAAAGCCAAAAAATTAATTAATGCTTCTTTTAGATATCCTTCTTTTTTATAATCAAGAACTGCCGTAGCCCCGTGCCTTTTACTTAGTTTGCTTTTGTCTGTTCCAAGTATCATTGGCATATGACCGTATTTTGGAGGATTAATTCCCAAATGATTGCATAAAACTATTTGTTTTGGAGTATTTGATAAAATATCCTCTCCTCTTAAAACGTGGGTTATTTTCATTTCATAATCGTCAATTACCACGGAAAAATTATATAACGGACTTTTTAAATTTTTAGCAATTACGATGTCTCCTATTAGTTTTGTATCAAAAATTATTTTTCCTCGAATTAAATCTTTTACCTCAATTTTTTCTTCGGGCATTTTCATTCGGATAACTGACATCTCTCCCCTCTTTATTTTTTTTTCTGCTTCTTCTCTTGATAAAGAAGAGCATTTTCCGTCGTATTTTACGGGTAATCCATTTACTGCATAATTTTCTTTTTTCGCTTCAAGTTCTTCTTTACTGCAAAAACAATAGTAGGCCTTTTTTTCATCAAGAAGCTTTTTGAG
Organism: Candidatus Paceibacterota bacterium; assembly: GCA_028697015.1. NCBI lineage: Bacteria > Bacillati > Minisyncoccota > Minisyncoccota bacterium. The sequence goes on along the minus strand of JAQVFW010000003.1, from coordinate 14,029 downwards.
GTATTTTTCATATATCTCCCCTCTTTCGCTCTGTCTGTATGGACCTTCGTCAAAATCAATATTAAGCCATTTCAGGGCTTCTAAAATATTATTTTCAAATTCGGTTTTTGACCTTTCTTTGTCGGTATCTTCTATTCTCAGGAGAAAAGAACCTTTATTTTTTTTGGCAAAAAGATAATTAAAAAGAGCCGTTCTTACTGTTCCTATATGAAGAAAACCTGTTGGAGACGGAGCAAATCTTGTTTTCATTTTATTTCTTTTATTGTGTATTTTATTTTACCTTCTTCAAGAGAAAGTTCAACTGAGTCCCCTACTCTCTTTCCAAAAAGCTTCTCTCCTAATGGAGATGAAAATGAAATTTTATTTTTAAAAGGATCTGCTTCTGATGTATCAACCAAAGTATAGGATATTTCTTCTTTACCGTATGAAAGAACTATTGTAGAGCCGATTTCTACTTTTTCATAATTCCCTTTTTCCACCACTTTTGCCTCTCTAACCTTGTTTTCCAATTCCCTAATCCTGCCCTCTAAAAAAGCTTGCTCTTCCTTTGCTTCCGTATAGGCTGCATTTTCCGATAAATCTCCGAAAGAAGCTGCTTCTTTTATTCTTTTTGAAATATCTTTTCTTTTTTCTGTTTTTAAATATTCCAATTCTTTGTTGATTTTTTCCAATCCTTCTTTAGTAAAGTATTTTTCTGCCATGTTTTTTATTATTCTTTTAATCGTTATTTTTTTGTATCCTATTGTTAAAATACCATTCTAAAACATCTCTTGCAACAGGTATCGTTGATAATTGAATTCCTTCGACATCTTCAACTAGTATGAGAAGGGATATTTGGGGATCTTCATAGGGACCGAAAACGGAAATCCAATTATGGAAATATCCTTCTCTTGAGGTTTGGGCCGTCCCTGTTTTAGCGGCTGTTTTCTCCGGGAGAAGATTTAAAGATCTTGCCGTGGCATAGGGACTGTTCTCTCCGGTTACCGTTGCCCTCATCCCTTCTTTTATTACTTTAATGTTTTTTGGATCTATAAAATTTTCTCTTATTATTACAGGATTAATTTCTTGTTCTTGTCCGCTACTGTTGATTATTTTTTTTACAATCCTTGGAGAATGAAGAGTTCCTCCATTTGCTATTGCTGCGTAAGACATGGCAACTTGAAGAGGAGTAATAAAAATATTTCCCTGGCCGATTGAAAGGTTGTAAGTGTCTCCGTCAAACCATGACTCCTTTTTTATTTCACTTTTCCATTCAGGAGAAGGGATAAGCCCGCTTTGTTCGCCTGGAATATCAATGCCCGTTTTATTTCCCCATCCGAATAATTGAAGATATTTTTTGATATTAGTCGGTCCAAGCCCTTTTTGGTCTTGATATCCTCCTCCTATGGCGTAAAAATAGACGTTTACCGAAGCGGCAATGGCTTTTCGCATATTGGTTAATCCGTGAACGTAAATATCCTTGAAAGTATAGACAATAGAGGGATCATATCTGTGGGGAATTTCTATCTTCCCTCCGGCATATATTTCTTTTTCAGGGGTTATTATTCCTTCTTCAAGAGCTCCAGCGGCGATAAAGGGCTTTATTACCGACCCTGTTGGGTATTGCCCTGCAACGGCTCTGTTAAAAAGAGGATTAAGAGGATTTTTAAGAAGTTCGTTTATTTCTTCCTTTTTCTCTTCTGGAGAATTAAAAATATTATTATCATAAGAAGGAATATTAACCATGGCAAGTATTCCTCCTGTTTTTGGGTTTATGGCTATTCCTACGGCTTTTTTGCTTCCCAATCTTTGAAGATTTTCAGAGAGAGAATTTTCTAAAACTTGTTGGAGTTCCAAATCTAGCCAAAGCATTAAGCTATTCCCCGGCTCTGGTAAAGAAACAATTTCTTTTGAGATTTGATTTCCCAGGGCATCTCTTTCTATTTTAACAATGCCGGAATTTCTTCTTAAAATATCTTCATATTCTTTTTCAATCCCTGCTTTTCCGATATAATCAAGAAAGCTGTAATTAGGAAAAGATTCAAGCTCATCTTTGCTTATTTTCCCCGTGTATCCGATGATGTGGGAAAGAGTTTCTCCATATTCATATTTGCGAATGAAAGTTTCTTCTATTTCAAATCCAATAAACTCGTCTATTTTTGATTTTAGGATAATAAGAGGATTATGCTCTAAATTTCTTATTAAAATAATTTGATTTCCTTTGTTGTTCAAAAAATCCTCTCTTATTTTTTCTCTCAGAAAATCATACTGTTGGCCGGTTATCTTTGATATTTCACTTAATGTTTTTTCTTGGTTTTCTTCTTTTTGATCAAGAAAACTTCTTTTAATTATTAAATTAAAACTTGGATTATTGAATACAAGCTGGTTATAAAATTGGTCGTATATTATGCCTCTTGCTGCTTTTACTGAAAAAACGGCAAACTTATTCTCATAGGCAAAAGCGGAGAATTTTTCATTGTTTAAAATTTGATAATAAAAAGTTAGCGCTAATAAGAATAATATGGAAAAAAACATTGAAAAACGCAAAAAACTGGAAATTCTAAAAGACAAAGGAGTTTCAAACTTCTTTTCCGATATTCCTATCTCTTCTTCTTTTTTTTGAGCAAGTTTGTCTAAAAAAATCTCTTGAGGTTCTATATCTTCTTTAATAAGGAATTTTTTTATTCTAAATTTTTTGGGTGTAAGGAATAGAAACATTTTTTTTAATAACAAATTTTATTAGCAAAGACATTAATATTAAAACAAGGGTGTAATATCCGAAGAAATGAGATGAAAAAATATCTAAAAAGAATCCTCCGAAAAATGATGTCCATATTCCAAAATATTTTTTTGGGCTTTCATAAATATTAATAATTAGTACGATAATTCCAATTATATTAAAGTAGTAAAAAATAGGGAGAAAACTTGTTTGGATTAAACTCAAGAAATACAAAAGGAAAATAAAGAGGACTTTTTTAAAAATCATATATGGGCTTGTCGATAATAAATAAATTCTCGTTTCTTTCCAGTTTAAAGAAGGGAGATATGTTTCCGAAAAAATAGAAATCAGTGTCGCTTTTTTCTATTGTTTCAATCTTTCCCACTAAAAGTCCTTTTGGAAAAATTCCTCCTGTTCCGCTAGTTAGAACGATTTCTCCTGTTTCAGGTTTTTTGGAAGGAGGAATCAGGTCAATTCCAAGTTTTAAATTTCCCAGTCCTTTTGAAATTGCAAAAATATCTTCATTTACAATTATATCAAAGGAAAAATCTTTTTTTGAAGCAAGATAAACTTCTGAAAAATAATCATATGTCTCTCCTATTTTTCCAACCAGCGCTTTTTCTGCCGTAACAACCGGCATCCCAGTTGAAACTCCGTCAAGTTTTCCTTTATCGATAATAAGTATGTCGTCTGATATTTTTTTGGCAACAATACTTGATAAAAGCAAGTTATACTCTTTTTCCATTTCAAGAGAAAGAGCAGTTCTTAATTGCCTATTTTCCGCTTCATAAAGTTTGGCGCTTTCTATTTTTTGCAAAAGAAAAGCATTTTCACTTCTAAGATTTTCCAATTCTTTCTTTTTTTCAACAAAACCGTAAAAATCTTTACTTATTGCCCAAATGGATTTTTGAAAATTAGAAGAAAGAAGATAAAAATATTCTTTTGTTTTCGCTTCAAAAAAGAAAAAAAGAAGAAAAACCAAAACTATTGCCGATATTACAATAATAGTTTTTCTATTTTTTCTTCTCTTGACCATATAGCATAATAACTTAAATAAAGGGAAAAATAAAGGGTAAAAAAAATACGGGTTTTTAATTCCGTTTTTTAAAATAGTTTACGGTCATTATAGGGGGACTACCTACTCTTGCCCATAAGGACTACCATCGGCCTTGGTGTATTTCACTTCCGTGTTCGGAATGGGAACGGGTGGAGCAACACCAGTATAGTCCCCTTATGATAACAATAAACAATTTTTAAATTACAACCACAAATTATTAGCCAACCAAATTTAAGCAAAGATTAATGATGATTTATTAGTACTGCTTGGCTGAGGGCATTTCTGCCTTTACACCTGCAGCCTATCAACCTCGTCATCTTCGAGGAATCTATGAGTCCTAATCTTGGGGTGGGTTTCGTGCTTATATGCTTTCAGCGCTTATCCCGCCCAACATAGCTACCCAGCGATGCTTTTGGCAAAACAACTGGTACACCAGAGGTTAGTTCAATCCGGTCCTCTCGTACTAGGATCAAATCCCCTCAAGACTCTGCGCCTGCGGTAGATAGGGACCAACCTGTCTCACGACGGTCTGAACCCAGCTCACGTAACGCTTTAATTGGCGAACAGCCAAACCCTTGGGAGCTGCTTCACCCCCAGGATGCGTTGAGCCGACATCGAGGTGCCGAACAGGGCCGTTGATATGGACTCGCGGGCCCTACTAGCCTGTTATCCCCGGGGTAACTTTTGGCTGCTGATCTTCGGATTTTCTACCAAAATCCGTCGGTTCACTAAGTTCTGCTTTCGCAACAGCTCGACTTATCCGTCTCGCTGTAAAGCCGGCTTATGGCTTTGTCCTAACGCTCCGATTTCCATCCGGAGCTAGCCGACCTTGTAAACGCCTCCATTACTCTTTAGGAGGCAAGTGCCCCACTTAAACTGACCGTTAAACACTGTTTTCCGTTATAAACGAAGTTAGAATTGAGATTTAAAAAGGGTGGTGTTTCATTGGCGACTCCTCCTTATCCGAAAATAAAGATTCATAGTCTACCACCTACGCTACGCATCTTAAACCAAAATTCAATGTCTAACTACAGTAAAGCTCCCGGGGTCTTCCCGTCTAGCCGCAGGTAACCGGCATCTTTACCGGTATTGCATTTTCACCGAGCTACTCCTGGAGACAGTCCCCTAGTCGTTAAGCCTTTCATGCGGGCCGGAACTTACCCGGCAAGGGATTACGCTACCTTTGGACGATTATAGTTATCGCCGACGTTCACTGGCGCTTCAATCAGTCAGCATCCTGCAAAACAGGATACCGCCAATCTTAACGTTCCAGCACTGGTCAGGCCTCAGCCCCTATACATCCTCTTACGAGTTAGCAGGGACCTGTGTTTTTGATAAACAGTCGCTAGGGGGTCTTTTGCTGCGGCCGTTCTAAATGAACGGCAAGGCATATTGCGAACTTACGCCTGCTTTTTTGCCGAGTTCCTTCAGGAGATTTCACTCGTTCACCTTGGCACACTAACGCCAACCTACCTGTGTTGGTTTTCGGTACGGATAAGACCTAATGTAGCATCTAAAAAGCTTTTCTAGGAAGCTTGCTCATTTGGGTTTATGGAATCGAAACTCCACATTCTGCCAATCCTTGTCTCCTTAGATTAGCAACGGAAATCCAATAATCCGTCCAAACTACTAAACTCCGTCACATTTTAGAATATTAGGCCATAGGGCCGGAATATTAACCGGCTGTCCATCGAGTACGCCTTTCGGCTTTCCCTTAGGTCCGCCTAACCCTTGGATGATTGTCATTGCCAAGGAAACCTTAGGTTTTCGGTGTGCAGGACTCTCACCTGCATTGCGGTTACTCGTGCCAACATTCTCACTCCTTAACGCTCCACCAAACTTTACAATTTGGCTTCAATGTATTAAGGACGCTCCCCTACCCCTCATAAAATATAAATATTTTACAAAGCCTTATCTTCGGCATCAAGCTTTAGCCCCGTAAATTTTTGGCGCAAAATTCCTTAATTAGTAAGCTATTACGCACTTTTTAAAGGATAGCTGCTTCTAAGCTAACCTCCTAACTATCTCTGGAATCTTACTTCCTTGAAAGCACTTAGCTTGATTTTGGGGCCTTAGATTAAGGTCCGGGCTGTTTCCCTTTCGACCATGGAGCTTAGCCCCCACAGTCTGACTATCGATATTGCAAAATTGGTATTCGGAGTTTGATTGGAAAGACTGAGCAAAGCCCAAGTAATTCCATTCAGTGCTCTACCTCCAACTTCTAATTATCGACGCTAGCCCTAAAGCTATTTCGGGGAGAACCAGCTATTCCCAGACTCGATTAGCTTTTCACTCCTTACCACAGCTCATCCCAAGGTATTGCACGACCTACGGGTTCGGACCTCCCCCCAGATTTCTCTGGAGTTCATCCTGGCCATGGCAAGCTCGTCTGGCTTCGGGTCTACTATATACAACAAAACGCGCTATTAACACTCGCTTTCGCTACGCTTTCGTCCCGTAAGGACTTAAGCAAGCTGCATACAGTAAGTCGTTGGCTCATTCTTCAATAGGCACGCCATCACCAGGCAGTAAATTTTAGATTTCTCATTTTAGAGAATAACAAATAAAAGACCAATCCAAAATTTACCGCCCGGCTCTGACTCCTTGTGAGCATAATGGTTTCAGGTTCTATTTCAACGGGATCACCTCCCTGCTTTTCACCTTTCCCTCACGGTACTAGTTCACTATCGGTGATATCGTAGTATTTAGCCTTGGCTGTATAGTTCAGCCAGCTTCCCACAAGGTTTTCATTCCTCGAGGTACTTAAGAATAGATACTGGGAGCATGAAATCGTTTTCGTCTACGGGGCTTTCACCCTCTCTGGCAGTTCTTTCCAGAAACTTTTGACTAACGAAATTCCATTATTTTACTCCGTTCAAAGCTTACGCTCCAAAACGTATCTACCTTTCAACCCCTTTTTTGTAAACAAAAAAGGTTTAGGCTCCTCCCTTTTCGCTCGCCGCTACTTAGGGAATAATATTTTATTTTCTTTTCCTCCGCTTACTGAGATGTTTCACTTCAGCGGGTATCACTTTGCGTAAAATACGCAATAATGCGGATTAAGCCGCACTGGGTTTCCCCATTCGGAAATCTCCGGATCAAAGGCTGCTAAACGCCTCCCCGAAGCTTATCGCAGTCACGCCACGTCCTTCATCGTCTCGATATCCCTAGGCATCCACCATTTGCTCTTAAAAATTAATTAACTTAATAGGTTGGCTAATAATTAACGGTTGTAATTATTTATTCAATTGTCAAAGTCCAATCCTTAATTACTAAAAAAACCGCTCTAGAGGCGGCTTTAATTTCCAAAAAATAAAGCTGTGGGCTAGCCGCTCCTATATTGGTTTTTATAGTTTTTCCTTTTTCTTATCATTCCGCCTCAATCTTAACAAATTAAAAAAAGAGTGTCAAGGTTCAAATATTGTTTTTAAAATAGAGAAAATAAAAGCCCCGAAAATGCAATTTCTGGGGCAAAAACAAAGAGAAAAAAAGATTTATTTTTCTTTAGAAAAATTTTCAATTGCAATATTCATGTCTTTTTTTCTGTTTTCAAAAAGAACTTCTACTTCTTCAATTTCTAATTTTCTTTCGCGTATCTTTGAAAGAAGATCGTCTATTTTTTTCATGGCTTCATAAACTTTTGCGGACTTTTCTGGCAAATTTTCAGAATAGTCAGGGAGATTTAAAAGAGCTGGATTATTGGCAATATCGTTGCAATATTCAATTACTTCTTTTTTCAAGATTTCTATTCTTTTTTCTTTGCCAAAATCTTGAAGCTGAATAATCAAAAACCAAAAAAAAGCAATACTAACGGCAACGGCAACAGCGTTATTCTTTTTTTCGGACATGACATTCCCCTTTCGTTAAATAAGACAAAAAAGAGCTTTTCTTTTTTATAGCACGTATATTTTTAATTTCAATCTTTTAATAATAAAAAAACCGGCCCTTTGTAGGGCCAGTTTTTAAAATTCAGATGCGTTTCCTTTATTTCTTTTCCAGTTTTTTCTTAATGTCTGAAAGAAATTCTGCTGCAATATCTTTTCCGCCGATTCCGAAAGCAATACCTCCGGCAACGGTAATAAGGGCAACAACTCCTGTGAATAATATGAGGATTAATTCAGGAGCAATTTTTAATTGATAAAGAATAGTCAAAACGGCGAAAATCCAAATTGACCACCTTACCAAAGTGCCCAAAAGATTGCCATATCCGGACCATACTCTTTCAACTGAGGCCTTTGTAATTTTTTCCAAAAAATCGGCAATAATTATCGCAACAACGAACATTATTGCAGCAACTAAAACGTTGGGCAGGTAATTTAAAACACTGACAATAAAGTCAGCGAATTGCCTGAGACCTAATATTTCAATTGCAGCAAGAAGGAAAACGATTACAAGAACCCATTTGAATATTGATCCGATAAATCCTGCAACGTCTATTTTAAGCTCGGCCTTCTCTATTGCCTCTTTCCATGATTCCTTTTCAAAAACAGAATTAAGGCCTAATTTTCTTAAAATTTCAGCTACAAGCTTTCCAAGCCCTGCGGCTATAATCCAACCAATGAGAAAAACTAATAAGCTGCCGGTAAGTTTTGGAATAAAGACAAGAAATCCTTGCCATAATCCCAAGATAGCTGCAGCTGTAGGTTCGTACCAATCTATAAGCATATTTTTTTTGTTTATTTTTTTTGAGAATTTCGACCTTTTTAAAAGCCAATTTTATTATAACATTAAAAAAAATAAATAAAAGAGAAACTGTGGAAAACTTTTATAATCTTAATTTAATCCTTTTCTTTGTAAACTGAAGCTGATAAAGATTATAGTACATTCCCTTTCTTTTTATAAGTTCATCGTGAGTTCCTTCTTCAACTATTTCTCCTTTCTCTATAACCAGAATTTTATCCGCTTTTCTTACCGTGCTAAGGCGATGGGCAATTATAAAAGTTGTTTTGTTCTTTATTAGGTTTTCCAATGCTTCCTGAATTAGTTTTTCGGACTTTACATCCAAAGAAGAGGTTGCTTCGTCTAAAATAAGAATTTTTGGGTTTCGAATTATAGCCCTTGCAATTGCGAGGCGCTGCTTTTGTCCTGTAGAAAGCTTTATTCCTCTTTCCCCCACAATTGTATTATATTTTCTAGGGAGGGTCTCAATAAAGTGTGATATATTAGCCGCTCTTGCCGCTCTTAAAAGCTCTTCTTTTGTTGCTTCCGGATTTCCGTAAAGAATATTGTTTTTTATGCTGTCGTTAAACAGTACAATATCTTGAGGAACATATGCTATTATTTTTCTAAGAAAATTAAGGTTAAGATGCTTTGTATCAATGCCGTCTATTAGAATTTTTCCTTTTTTGGGAACAAAATATAAAGAGAGAAGATCAACCATTGTTGTCTTTCCTTCCCCGCTTCCTCCAACAAGAGCGACTTTCTGTCCTGGCAAAGTTGAAAAACTTATATTCTTGAGAACATTTTTTCTTTCGCTATAAGAAAAGAAAACATTTTTATATTCCACCTTTCCTTTCAGTTCTTTAATTAATTTTCCTTTTTTGTTGTATTTTTCAGGCGTTATTTTAAAGAACTCTCTTGCTCTTTTTATTCTTGCGAGGGATTTTTGTAAAGACAGCCATTGCCAAAGTAGAAACTTAAGAGGCATTCTTATTAAATTTAAATAACCCAAAAACATCACTAAAGTACCTTGTGATATATCCCCTTTTCCGGTTAAAAAAACGGCATAGGCAAAAATTCCCATAAAGCCGAGGGAGAAAAAAAGTTCTTGTAAAAATTCAGTATTTTCCCAGCTCAAAACCACTTTTTTATATGAAGGATTTATTTCTTCTTCATATATTTTTTTTATTTTTTCTTTTTGAAAATATTCCGCTCCTGACGACTTAATCGTTTGGATATTAATAAAAGAATCATTTAATATGCCGGCTGCAACATCAATCTTCTTATTAAAAGATTTTTGATTTTCTATAAGAAGAGGAGTTCTTAAAATGGAAATCGTTCCGGAAAGAATAAAAATTAAAAGAGCGCCCAAAGAAAGCTGCCAGTTAATGAAAAAAAGAATAGCAAGCCCTATTATGACCGTTAAAAAACGGGGAATTATCCAAAAAATAGTATCTCCCATTATAAATTGAAGAGCGTCTCCTGCTCTGGTAATTCTGGAAACAATATCTCCTGTGTTTTTTTCTTTATGGAACGAAAGTGGCAGATAAATAAGAGAGGAAAATATTTTAAAAACAAAATCTCCCATTGCTTCTACGGATAGATAAGATCCTCTTAGGGATACTATTCTTTTTGATAATTCTGACAGTATGCTCGTTAAAGCCCATATTCCTACCAGAAAAAGGATTAAGAAAAAAGGAGAATCGAGCAAAACCATATCTACCATTTTTCCGTAAATATATGGAACAAGCCCCTCAAAAACAGCAAAAAAAACAGCAAGGAGAGCTAAGAAAAAAACTCTCTTTTTATAATTTTTAAGATAATCCCAAATTATTTCTAAATCCTTTAAAAATTCCATTATAATTTTCCAAATATTTTTTTATGATTTTTTTTAATTTCTTTAAAAATATTATTAAAAAATCTTTCTATAAAAAAAGAATCAAGGCCTTTTTTATTTCCCCATTTTTTTCTTATTAAGAGCATTTCTTTCTCTCTTTTTTTATCTTCCCGATTCATTTCATTTTTTCTCTTATACTCCCCTATTCTTTTCCCAATTTTAAACCGCAGAGATAAAATATTAATTAATTCCCTGTCGCATTTATCAATTTCTTTTCTTAAGTTTATAAGTTCTTTATCCATTTTAGATTTATTTTCTTTCAGATAAGCGTACCATATTTTTGAAAAAAAATAAATTACGGAAAAATTAGTGAAATTGATTTTTAATTCAATTTTAAAAATTCCCGCTATAAAAAGAGAAGAATAAATATTTAAAACAAGGCAATAAGTTAACTTTGGTGGTGTTTGTTGGAAAAAGTCAGAACCCATTTTGAACAAAATCCTGACTGATTGCCGCGCTTCGCGCGGCAGAACAAAAACTGAACGCTCGGGCGCGCAAAAAGGAAGGGGGTTGGGGGGAAGGAATTTTTGCCCGCCCTCGCTTTCGCCTCTTCTTTTTTCGCCGCCGCAATTTTTCGTGCCAACGAAGTTGGCGCACCGCCTTTATTTTATATCATAATCCCAGCCCGGTTTCCACGATTTTGTTTTTCGCCAATCTTCGGCAAAAGCTTGTTCCCAAGTTTTGTTTTTCAATAAAACATCTAAAGCAAGTTGTGGCGCTTTGTGTGCGACTATCGCGACTGATTTTCCGTCATAATTTTTCTTTAAAAATTCAAGAAAATCAGCTATTCTCATTTTTACATCTTCATAACTTTCACCTTCAGGAAATTTTTCAATAATGTGGTTTTCTTGCATTGGCTCCACGATTGCCGAAGACTGGGCGTTGTATTTTCCGTAGTTGCACTCTCGCAATCTTTTGTCAGGGATAATTTGCACAACTCCCTCAAAAGTCAGTTTTGCTGAATTAACAGCTCGTTTTAAATCAGAACAAAACACAACATCAAACTTTTTGTCTTTGATTTTATCTTTTAATTCGATTGATTGTTTAACGCCCAAATCGGAAAGTTCAACATCAAACCAACCGGATGAAATTTCTTTTTCATTATCTGTTGTCGTTCCGTGGACAAAATAGGTAATTGTTATAGACATAATTATTTTGTGCTTTTGTCCACCAGCTTGGCGAGTAAGCTAACATAAGCGATAAATTCCAACGCCATTTCTGGGTCGTCTTTAATAATTTTATGGGCGCGCGGATTTCTCAAACCAGCAACAGCGCCTGACAACATCATCATAAATCCTTTTTGCTCATCAATATCTGAAGTGTCCGCTAACTGATTAAATTTTAGAATAGGATTTTTCGGACTAAATACCGCCTCCATAAGTGCGCTTCCGTCCTTATCCTCTACACCGCTTCGCATTCGCACCAAAGCGTTGAGTGCCTTGGTTGCGTCCTCAACGGCGTTTGCATAATGGCCGTCTCTGTATAAATTGCCAACAGCGCGCTCAATTTCTGGGTGTAATTCAAGACCTTCGTATGCTTTTAGTGTTTTTCCCGCAGAAGTCAATCCAGCGTCTCCCAATTCTTCAAGAAATCCTTTCTTAATTGTTTCTAAATGTGCCTTAGCTGTGGAAATGCCACGGTGAAGACCCTCCCGAACCTCGTGAATTGGAGTTTGATGCATCATATTTATTGATGCTGTGTCTAATCGTGTAACTTGCCAATGATAGCGTTCATATTCAACAGTTCCAGCGCCAAAAATTGAAACAAGTAACGCGTCCAAAGATTTTTCAAGCGCATCAATTCTTGCATCGCTTCTGTCGTTTACGGAATCAACATCAAAACCTTCAAGATCGGCTATTCTCCTTTCGATTTTAGGGATAGCCGCTTCCATTTGTTGATAAGATAGGTTTGCTTCTATAAGTTGTGGCTGTTTTGTCTTTGCCATAATTTTAATGATTATTGTTCCTGACTTTTCTTTCCTGAATACTTTTTAGTAAATAGGGCGCGGCTTCTTCGTAGGTTTTACCGGATTTAATACTATTACAAACTAAACAGCTTGTTTTTAGATTTTCTTTTGTATGTCCTTCTCCCTTGCATTGAGGTGTGAGATGATCGAGAGTTGCATTTTCTGGCGTTACTTTTTCTCCGCAATAATGACAAATATATTTATCTCTCTTGAAAATTTCTTTTCGTTTTTCTGGGTCAGTAAAATAATCTTCTTCGGTAGCATCAGCGACAATAGACAATTTCTCTTTTACAGATGGGATTTCCTCTGGAAGAAAAACTGAATATAATGTCCCTTCTCGCGTCGTGTCGCCAATTTTAATACATGATTTTTCTTCTAGACCATTTACTAATTTTGTAACATGGGCGTAATTCGTTTTTTCTCCCCTAGAAGCACCTAGATTGTCAGCAATAGTTCGTTTTCCAATTCTTATTTCTCTTGAGCCGTTTTTAATAAACGAATTACGCAAAAGAAAAATATAAAGTCCTGCCTCATATGGTGTCAAAATAGGCAATAAATAATCTGTAAATTGCTCGATGATTTTTTGTAAATCTTCTTTCATAGTAAATCTTCTATCGAAACACCCAACGCTTTGGCGATTTTCGCCATAGTTTGAACGCTCGGCTTATTAACTGTTCCGCTCTCTACCTTCATAAGCGTGGTGTATTTAATATCCGCCTTCTTGGCCAAATCGTCTTGAGTTAATCCAAGTTTAGCCCGCAATTTCTTGATATTTTCACTTATTGTTTTTCCACTTGTCATATAAATAAAGTTTTGGTAGTATTATAGTATATTAGGTTATTATCTGTATATTTATACTACCAAATAAAATGATGCTTAGCAAGCAAAATCAGGGGAGAAAAATTATTGTGTGCGCACGGGCGGGTGGGGCAAACACAATTCCTTTTCTGGCGGCGCATTTCGCAAAGCGAAATACGAAAAATTGCGGCGGCGAAAAAGCGAGGGCGGGGCGGGAATTCCTTTCCCCCCAACCCCCTTTCCTTCCCGCCCCGCCCGAGCGTCCGGCGAGCGAAGCGAGCCGATCATTCGGGATTTTGTTCAAAATGAGTTCTGACTTTTTCCAACAAACACCACCAAAGTTGATTAGTTGCCTCGCTCGGCGCTTCGCGCCTCGCTTCGGCGGGCATTTCCGCAAGGAAATGCCAAGGGTTTTTGAAATCAATCGCCAATTTTCCCGCCGCAAGGCGGCGGTTCACAAATCTAAAAATTTGTATTGCGGCTTTGCCGCAATGAGCCGATGGTTTTCTTCCGCCTTTGGCGGAACGCAAAACAAAATTTTACAAATTGTCGGTGTAAAGCGTTGCCTTTTTCAAAATTAAAAACTTCTAAAAATTATGACTAAATATTTTATCTACTGCCGAAAATCAAGCGAGGACGAAGAAAGACAGGTTTTGTCCATTGAGGCCCAGCTAGCGGAATTGCGAGAGTTTGCCAAACAAAACAATCTTTTTGTTGTCAAAGAATTTTACGAAAGCAAGACCGCCAAAGAACCGGGCCGAGAAGTTTTTAATTTTATGCTTTCGGAAATTGAAAAAGGCAACGCTTCGGGAATTTTAGCGTGGAATCCCTTTATGTTAACACATAATTATCCACAGCCATTTAGTTTCAAAATTTTTAATAAATCTTGAAACAAAAAAACGCCTTTGAATATTTTAAAAAGCCAAATTATCTAAGGTTTTCAGGCTTTTATCC